>NZ_CP092827.1:5530000-5748595 GCF_022533585.1 Pseudomonas sp. LS.1a | reverse complement strand
GGATATCCCCTGAGTTTGAAAGCCGGATGAGGCAAAAACAAACCGCCATTGTACCGGTCGAGCGTTCAGTTATCCACATGTGGACACGCTAGGAACCATGACAAAACAGCCATTTATCGACCGAAACGGCTTCGCGGCGCTGTGAATAAGCCCTGTGGATAAGCGACCATGAGCGCTATGCACAACCCTGGGGTCAGCCCTGTTGATAACTCGACTGTGGATAAGCGTCGTTTTCATCCACAGCTTTTGACCATGAAGGAAACAAGCGCAGCACCGGTTGAGAACACAGTTGTAAAACTCTGTACAGCGCGTATTTTATGGTCTCAAGAAGGTTATCCACAGAAGGTTATCCACTTAAGATTTATAGATTCTTCAGAAAAGCTTTTTATATGTCTCTTCTTTTTTTTCATGTTGTCCCCAATTCGTGTGTCCGATCAAGCACCCCGTGGTGATGGACAAGCACGCACCGTCCATCACGTGCTCTATATGGAAAGACTGGTTGGAAATTGACCTACGGGCTTGCTTTCTCTAGAATCGCCGGTCTCTTAAAAAGGGGGCCATCCCGGCCCGTCGTCGACAAACCAGGTAATACGCCATGAAACGTACTTTCCAACCAAGCACCATCAAGCGCGCGCGCACCCACGGCTTCCGTGCCCGTATGGCTACCAAGAACGGCCGCGCTGTTCTGTCGCGTCGTCGTGCCAAAGGCCGTAAGCGTCTGGCCATTTGATTTTTCGGCACAGGTGGTGAGTCAGGACTTCAGTCGGGAAAAGCGACTGCTTACACCCCGACATTTCAAAGCGGTCTTCGACTCCCCAACCGGCAAGGTTCCAGGGAAAAACCTGCTGATCCTTGCTCGCGAGAACGGCCTCGATCACCCACGCCTTGGCCTGGTGATCGGCAAGAAGAGCGTCAAGCTCGCCGTTCAACGCAACCGCCTCAAGCGCTTGATGCGCGATTCCTTTCGTCTGAACCAGCAATTGCTTGCCGGGTTGGACATCGTGATCGTCGCGCGCAAGGGATTGGGTGAGATAGAAAACCCGGAATTGCACCAACACTTTGGCAAACTCTGGAAACGCCTGGCGCGCAGCCGGCCCGCTCCAGCAGCGACTGCCAATTCCGCAGGGGTAGACAGTCAAGATGCGTAAACTGGCGCTCGTTCCGATCCAGTTTTACCGTTATGCCATTAGTCCTCTGATGGCCAATCACTGTCGTTTCTTCCCCAGTTGCTCCTGTTACGCTTATGAAGCCATCGAAAACCACGGCCTCTGGCGTGGTGGGTGGCTAGCCGTTCGTCGCCTGGGGCGTTGTCATCCGTGGAACGACGGCGGTTTCGATCCCGTTCCTCCCGCTCCTTCCTCCCGAACTTCTTCGATAGCCGAGTAATCATGGATATTAAACGCACGATCCTGATCGTCGCCCTGGCAATCGTGTCCTACGTCATGGTCCTCAAGTGGAACCAGGACTACGGCCAGGCTGCCCTGCCGACTCAGAATACTGCTGCCAGCACTGTTGCCCCGGGCTTGCCGGACGGCGTACCGGCCGGTAATGCCGGCGCCAGCGCCGATGTACCAAGTGCCAACGCCGAAACCAGCGCAGCCGAACTGGCGCCGGTCGCGGTCAGCAAGGACCTGATCCGGGTCAAGACCGATGTTCTGGAACTGGCTATCGATCCGGTCGGTGGTGACATCGTCCAGCTGAACCTGCCGCAGTACCCACGTCGCCAGGATCATCCGGACATTCCGTTCCAGCTGTTCGACAACGGTGGCGAACGTGTCTACCTGGCACAAAGCGGCCTGACCGGCACCAACGGTCCGGATGCCCGTCCTGCCGGTCGCCCGCTGTACGCTGCCGACAAGAAGGCTTACCAGTTGGCCGATGGCCAGCAGCAACTGGTGGTCGACCTGAAGTTCAGCGATAACGGCGTCAACTACATCAAGCGCTTCAGCTTCAAGCGCGGCGAGTACGACCTGACCGTCAGCTACCTGATCGACAACCAGAGCGGCCAGGCCTGGAGCGGCAACATGTTTGCCCAGCTCAAGCGTGACGCCAGCTCCGATCCGTCGTCGAGCACCGCCACCGGCACCGCTACCTACCTGGGCGCCGCCCTGTGGACAGCTTCCGAGCCTTACAAAAAGGTCTCGATGAAGGACATCGACAAAGGTAGTTTGAAAGAAAATGTGTCCGGCGGCTGGGTTGCCTGGTTGCAGCACTACTTCGTGACCGCCTGGATTCCGGCCAAGTCGGACAACAATGTTGTTCAGACCCGCAAGGACAGCCAGGGCAACTACATCATCGGCTACACCGGCCCGGCCATCAGCGTGCCTGCTGGCGGCAAGGTCGAAACCAGTGCCATGCTGTACGCCGGCCCGAAAATCCAGTCCAAGCTGAAAGAGTTGTCCCCAGGCCTGGAACTGACCGTCGACTACGGCTTCCTGTGGTTCATCGCCCAGCCGATCTTCTGGCTGCTGCAACATATCCACAGCCTGCTGGGTAACTGGGGCTGGTCGATCATCGTGCTGACCATGCTGATCAAAGGCCTGTTCTTCCCGCTGTCGGCTGCCAGCTACCGTTCGATGGCGCGCATGCGTGCCGTTGCGCCGAAGCTCGCTGCACTGAAGGAACGCTTCGGTGACGATCGCCAGAAGATGTCCCAGGCGATGATGGAGCTGTACAAGAAAGAGAAGATCAACCCGCTGGGCGGCTGCCTGCCGATCCTGGTGCAGATGCCGGTGTTCCTGGCCCTGTACTGGGTACTGCTGGAAAGCGTGGAAATGCGCCAGGCCCCATGGATGCTGTGGATTACCGACCTGTCGATCAAGGATCCGTTCTTCATCCTGCCGATCATCATGGGCGCCACCATGTTCATCCAGCAACGTCTGAACCCGACGCCGCCAGATCCGATGCAGGCCAAGGTGATGAAAATGATGCCGATCATCTTCACCTTCTTCTTCCTGTGGTTCCCGGCTGGTCTGGTGCTGTACTGGGTTGTGAACAACTGCCTGTCGATTGCACAGCAGTGGTACATCACCCGCAGCATCGAAGCAGCCAGCAAAAAAGCTGCTGCTTGACAGGCTGCTACGCTAGCCTGTGAATAAAAACGCCCCCTAGTGGGGCGTTTTTGCTATCTGTCGTTTTTGTCGTAGAGGCTTTCGAGCATGAACACTGTGCGTGAAACCATCGCCGCCATCGCCACCGCCCAGGGCCGCGGCGGTGTGGGTATTGTCAGGTTGTCCGGCCCTCTGGCTGCCCAGGCCGGCCAGTTGATCACCGGCCGTACGCTTACCCCGCGCCACGCCCATTACGGCCCGTTCCGCGACGAGGAAGGGCTGGTGCTGGACGAAGGGATTGCGCTGTTCTTCCCCGGGCCGAACTCGTTCACCGGCGAGGACGTGCTGGAACTGCAGGGCCACGGTGGCCCGGTGGTGCTGGATATGCTGCTGCAGCGCTGTGTACAAGTGGGTTGCCGGCTGGCCCGCCCGGGGGAGTTCAGCGAGCGTGCGTTCCTCAACGACAAACTCGACCTGGCCCAGGCTGAAGCCATTGCCGACCTGATCGAGGCCAGTTCCAGCCAGGCCGCGCGCAATGCCCTGCGTTCGCTACAGGGGGAGTTCTCCAAGCGCGTGCATTTCCTGACCGAGGCGTTGATTGCGCTGCGCATCTACGTCGAGGCGGCGATCGACTTCCCTGAGGAGGAAATCGACTTCCTCGCCGATGGCCACGTGCTGGCGATGCTCGATACAGTGCGGGGAGATTTGTCCAGAGTACAGCGTGAAGCCGGGCAGGGGGCCTTGCTGCGTGATGGCATGACCGTGGTCATCGCCGGCCGGCCGAATGCAGGCAAGTCGAGCCTGCTGAACCAGCTGGCCGGGCGGGAAGCAGCCATCGTCACCGATATTGCCGGTACCACCCGGGACATCCTGCGCGAACATATCCACATCGACGGCATGCCGCTGCACGTGGTCGATACTGCCGGCCTGCGCGATACCGATGACCATGTGGAAAAGATCGGCGTGGAACGCGCGCTGAAGGCCATTGGCGAGGCAGACCGCGTGCTGTTGGTGGTGGACTCCACCGCGCCCGAGGCCAGCGACCCGTTTGCCCTGTGGCCGGAATTTCTCGACCAGCGGCCGGACCCGGGCAAGGTCACGCTGATTCGCAACAAGGCCGACCTGAGTGGTGAGCGGGTCGCGCTGGAACAGTGTGATGACGGCCATGTGACGATCACTCTCAGCGCCAAAGGGGATGACGCAGGGCTGCAGCTGCTGCGCGACCACCTGAAGGCCTGCATGGGTTATGAACAGACCGCTGAGAGTGGTTTCAGCGCCCGCCGGCGCCATCTGGATGCCCTGCGCCAGGCCAGCGAGCACCTGGAGCACGGCCGTGCACAACTGACCCTGGCTGGTGCGGGTGAACTGTTGGCGGAAGACCTGCGCCAGGCGCAGCAGGCCCTGGGGGAGATTACCGGGGCATTCAGCTCGGATGACCTGCTGGGGCGGATTTTCTCCAGCTTCTGCATCGGCAAGTAATCCACAGCCAGGCAAGGCCGAGAGCCGCTCCTTCGGGAGCGGCTTTTTTTTGCCTCAAATTTCACAGCTCCTACGGAAATCGCGCCGCACCTGAAGGCTGTGCAGAACCCTGCGGGAGCGGGTTCACCCGCGAAGAGGCCGGTGCAGGTTCACATTTTTTTCATTCGCCTACACCAATCTGCTCTCAGGAGCCCTGTGGAAAACTCGCATTGAGCTCCGTTGATAAGCAGGCTTTTTTGCTGAGGACAAACCCGCTTGTGGGTAAACAGCCATTTAATCCACAGGCTAAATCATGTTATCCATAGCCCTCATGGCACTCCAGCCACAGGGTTTAATTTTTCTCTATGCAGCATGGATAAAGGGCTGCATAACCTTATCCACAGACAGGCATGTGCATAAGAATAAACATAAAAACAAAGCTTTTTTAAATTTTTCCTCTTTGATTTCTGTTGTCTGCCATTCATCCACAGACTGGTCAAATTTTGCTCAGACGGTTTCTTTAAAGGGGCTGAAGTCCCTATACTTGTCCGCTTACCTTCTCTATTCGCAAAAACAGGCACGAGGTGCGTGGTGGATTTCCCTTCCCGTTTTGAAGTGATCGTCATCGGCGGCGGCCATGCCGGTACCGAGGCTGCGCTTGCGTCTGCACGCATGGGTGTGAAAACCCTGCTGCTGACCCATAACGTGGAAACCCTCGGTCACATGAGCTGCAACCCCGCCATCGGCGGTATTGGCAAAAGCCATCTGGTCAAAGAGATCGATGCCCTCGGCGGCGCCATGGCGCTGGCCACCGACAAGAGCGGCATCCAGTTCCGCGTTCTGAACAACCGCAAGGGCCCGGCCGTACGCGCCACCCGTGCACAGGCCGACCGCGCCATCTACAAGGCCGTGGTCCGTGAAATCCTGGAAAACCAGCCGAACCTGTGGATATTCCAGCAGTCCTGCGACGACCTGATCGTCGAGCAGGACCAGGTCAAAGGCGTGGTAACCCAGATGGGCCTGCGTTTCTTCGCCGAATCGGTGGTTCTGACCACCGGTACCTTCCTCGGCGGGCTTATCCACATTGGTCTGCAAAACCATTCCGGTGGTCGCGCCGGTGATCCACCTTCGATCGCCCTGGCCCACCGCATGCGTGAACTGCCGCTGCGCGTCGGCCGCCTGAAAACCGGTACCCCGCCACGCATCGACGGCCGTTCGGTGGACTTCTCGGTGATGACCGAGCAGCCAGGTGATACGCCTATCCCGGTCATGTCGTTCATGGGCAATGCCCAGATGCACCCGCGCCAGGTAAGCTGCTGGATTACCCACACCAACGCGCGCACCCACGAGATCATTGCCTCGAACCTCGACCGTTCGCCGATGTACTCGGGTGTGATCGAAGGTGTCGGCCCGCGCTACTGCCCGTCGATCGAAGACAAGATCCACCGCTTCGCCGACAAGGAAAGCCACCAGGTGTTCATCGAGCCGGAAGGCCTGACCACCCATGAGCTGTACCCCAACGGTATTTCCACTTCGCTGCCGTTCGACGTGCAGCTGGAACTGGTGCGTTCGATCCGCGGCATGGAAAATGCCCACATCGTGCGCCCGGGCTATGCCATCGAATACGACTATTTCGACCCGCGCGACCTCAAGTACAGCCTCGAAACCAAAGTCATCGGTGGACTGTTCTTCGCCGGCCAGATCAACGGCACCACCGGTTACGAAGAAGCCGGCGCCCAGGGCTTGCTGGCCGGGACCAACGCTGCCCTGCGGGCGCAGGGCCGTGACAGCTGGTGCCCGCGCCGCGACGAGGCGTACATCGGCGTACTGGTCGACGACCTGATTACCCTGGGTACCCAGGAGCCGTACCGCATGTTCACTTCGCGTGCCGAGTACCGCCTGATCCTGCGCGAAGACAACGCCGACCTGCGCCTGACCGAAAAGGGCCGCGAACTCGGCCTGGTCGACGACCAGCGCTGGGCCGCTTTCTGCGCCAAGCGCGACGGCATCGAGCGCGAGGAACAGCGCCTGAAGTCGACCTGGGTACGCCCGAACACCGAGCAAGGCCAGGCCATTGTGGATAAGTTCGGCACCCCGCTCAGCCACGAGTACAGCCTGCTCAACCTGCTGGCACGTCCGGAAATCGACTACGCCGGGCTGATCGAGGCAACCGGCGGCGAAGCGATCGATCCACAGGTCGCCGAGCAGGTCGAGATCCGCACCAAGTACGCCGGTTACATCGACCGCCAGCAGGATGAAATCGCCCGCCTGCGTGCCAGCGAAGACACCCGTCTGCCTGTGGATATCGATTACTCGACGATTTCCGGCCTGTCCAAGGAAATCCAGGGCAAGCTGGGCCAGACCCGTCCGGAAACCCTGGGTCAGGCTTCGCGCATCCCGGGCGTGACCCCGGCGGCGATTTCCCTGTTGCTGATTCACTTGAAAAAACGCGGCGCTGGCCGCGAATTGGAGCAAAGCGCTTGAGTTCCCTGGTCACCCCGCAACACGCTGAAGAGTTGTCCACAGGTGCGCGCCAGCTCGGTGTCGAGCTGAGCGCCGAGCATCACGAAAAGCTGCTCGGCTATCTGGCCCTGTTGATCAAATGGAACAAAGCCTACAACCTCACCGCCGTGCGCGACCCTGACGAGATGGTGTCGCGCCACCTGCTCGACAGCCTCAGTGTCATGCCGTTTATCCACAGCGAGCGTGACAACTGGCTGGATGTCGGCAGTGGCGGTGGCATGCCCGGTATCCCGTTGGCTATCCTGCATCCGCACAAGCGCGTGACAGTGCTGGACGCCAATGGCAAGAAGACCCGCTTCCTGACCCAGGTGAAAATGGAGCTCAAGCTGGACAACCTCACGGTTATCCACAGCCGGGTCGAAGCCTTCCAGCCGGCACAACCGTTCAGCGGAATCATCTCTCGCGCCTTCAGCAGCATGGAGAACTTCACCAACTGGACCCGCCACCTGGGCGACACCGGGACGCAATGGCTTGCAATGAAGGGGCTGCATCCTGCCGATGAACTGGTAGCATTGCCCGCAGACTTCACAGTGGAAAGCGAGCAGGCCCTGACCGTTCCAGGTTGCCAGGGCCAGCGCCATCTGCTGATACTGCGCCGCAAGGCATGACTGGGAACACACGCAACAATGGCTAAGGTATTCGCAATCGCGAACCAGAAAGGTGGTGTGGGCAAGACAACCACCTGTATCAATCTCGCCGCCTCGCTGGCCGCGACCAAGCGTCGTGTGCTGCTGATCGACCTCGATCCGCAGGGCAACGCCACCATGGGCAGCGGTGTGGACAAGCACGAGCTCGAGCACTCGGTCTACGACCTGTTGATCGGGGAATGCGACCTGGCCCAGGCCATGCATTACTCCGAGCACGGTGGTTTCCAGTTGCTGCCGGCCAACCGTGACCTGACCGCCGCCGAAGTGGTGCTGCTGGAAATGCAGGTCAAGGAAAGCCGCCTGCGCAACGCCCTGGCGCCGATCCGCGAGAACTACGACTACATCCTCATCGACTGCCCGCCGTCGCTGTCGATGCTCACGCTAAACGCCCTGGTCGCCTCTGATGGCGTGATCATCCCGATGCAGTGCGAGTACTACGCACTGGAAGGTCTCAGCGACCTTGTGGATAACATCAAGCGCATCGCTGCCCGGTTGAACCCGGAGCTGAAGATCGAAGGCCTGCTGCGGACCATGTACGATCCGCGCCTGAGCCTGAACAACGATGTTTCTGCGCAGCTTAAGGAGCACTTTGGCCCGCAGCTGTACGACACGGTCATTCCGCGCAACATTCGCCTGGCCGAGGCCCCGAGCTTCGGCATGCCGGCCCTGGCCTACGACAAGCAATCGCGCGGCGCACTGGCTTATCTGGCCCTGGCTGGGGAACTGGTACGCCGTCAACGTCGTCAATCCCGCACTGCACAAACAACTTAAGGAATCCGTATGGCCGTCAAGAAACGGGGTCTCGGACGTGGGTTGGATGCACTGCTCAGTGGTCCTTCCGTCAGCGCGCTCGAAGAGCAGGCTGTGAAGATCGACCAGAAAGAACTGCAACACCTGCCGGTCGAGCTGATCCAGCGTGGCAAGTACCAGCCACGCCGGGACATGGACCCGCAGGCGCTGGAAGAGCTCGCGCACTCGATTCGCAACCATGGCGTGATGCAGCCGATCGTGGTGCGCCCGGTCGATGGCAACCGCTACGAGATCATCGCCGGTGAGCGCCGCTGGCGTGCCACCCAGCAGGCTGGCCTGGACAAGATCCCGGCCATGGTCCGCGAAGTGCCCGACGAAGCCGCCATCGCCATGGCGCTGATCGAGAACATCCAGCGTGAAGACCTCAACCCGCTGGAAGAAGCCCTGGCCCTGCAGCGCTTGCAGCAGGAGTTCGAGCTCACCCAGCAACAGGTGGCCGATGCCGTGGGCAAGTCGCGGGTAACCGTGGCCAACCTGCTGCGCCTGATCACCCTGCCCGATGCGATCAAGACCATGCTCGCCCATGGCGACCTGGAGATGGGCCACGCCCGTGCATTGCTTGGCCTGGAAGAACACCGTCAGGAGGAGGGGGCGCGTCATGTTGTCGCACGTGGCCTCACCGTGCGCCAAACCGAGGCACTGGTCCGTCAGTGGCTCAGCGACAAGCCTGATCCGGTCGAACCGAGCAAACCTGATCCGGATATCGCACGCCTTGAACAGCGGCTCGCAGAGCGTCTGGGCTCGGCCGTGCAGATCCGTCATGGCAACAAGGGCAAAGGCCAGTTGGTTATTCGCTACAACTCGCTTGACGAGTTGCAAGGCGTGCTTGCTCACATCCGTTGAAACAATTCCCGTTGTAGCGCGCAGTCGGAAATCACTACGAAGAGTTGAATAGGGGTTAATCCACCCCTATACTCTGCGCGCATTTTGTCGGCACAAATTATGCCAAGTCATAACTGACTTGTTGGTCGACTTCCGAGGAGCAGTTGTGATGGAAATCCGCACGCCAAACCGCCTGCCTTTCCATCGCTGGGCGGTTTTCCCGGTACTGCTGGCTCAATTCGTCGTACTGCTGCTGGCAACGTTGGTGTTGTGGCAGTGGAAAGGGGCGGTCAGTGGATATTCAGGCCTTTGCGGAGGTTTGATTGCCTGGCTACCCAATGTGTATTTCGCCTGGAAGGCTTTTCGCTTCAGCGGGGCCCGGGCGGCACAAGCCATCGTCAAGTCGTTCTACGCTGGCGAGGCAGGCAAGATGATTTTGACGGCAGTGCTTTTTGCACTGACCTTCGCAGGAGTGAAGCCACTGGCGCCGTTAGCAGTATTCGGCGTCTTCGTGTTGACCCTTTTGGTCAGCTGGTTCGCGCCCCTGCTGATGAATAAAAGACTTTCGAGACCTTAGGGCGTTTGAGGCAACCATGGCAGCAGAAACCGCTTCGGGCTATATCCAGCACCACTTGCAGAACCTGACCTACGGTCAACTACCAGACGGCAGCTGGGGCTTCGCCCATTCGGCTGCAGAAGCCAAGGCAATGGGCTTCTGGGCGTTCCACCTGGACACCCTGGGTTGGTCCGTCGCGCTGGGTCTGATCTTCCTGTTCATCTTCCGCATGGCGGCCAAGAAGGCGACTTCCGGCCAACCTGGCGGCCTGCAGAACTTCGTTGAAGTGCTGGTGGACTTCGTCAACGGCAGCGTGAAGGACTCCTTCCACGGCCGTAGCCCGGTAATCGCCCCGCTGGCGCTGACCATTTTCGTCTGGGTGTTCCTGATGAACGCCATCGACCTGGTACCGGTCGACTGGATTCCTCAGCTGGCCATCCTGATCTCCGGTGACCCGCACATTCCGTTCCGCGCCGTGTCGACCACCGACCCGAACGCGACCCTGGCCATGGCCTTCTGTGTGTTCGCCCTGATCATCTTCTACAGCATCAAGGTCAAGGGCCTGGGCGGCTTCATCGGTGAGCTGACCCTGCACCCGTTCGGCAGCAAGAACATCTTCGTGCAGATCCTGCTGATTCCGGTCAACTTCCTGCTGGAATTCGTCACCCTGATCGCCAAGCCGATCTCGCTGGCACTGCGTCTGTTCGGCAACATGTACGCCGGCGAGCTGGTGTTCATCCTGATCGCCGTGATGTTCGGCGCCGGCATCCTCTGGCTCAGCGGCCTGGGTGTGGTGCTGCAGTGGGCGTGGGCTGTGTTCCACATCCTGATCATCACCCTGCAAGCCTTCATCTTCATGATGCTTACCATCGTCTACCTGTCGATGGCTCACGAAGATAACCATTAAGACCGCCTGGCGTGTCTGATAGCCTTCCCCGCTCGTTTGGGGGGAGGGCTTAAAAAGTCCGCAAGGGCATGCTGTACCAAACGATTTGTTTTACCGCTTCAAACTAAAAACCTAACCAATACGACGTAAAAGTCGGGAGGAAAGATGGAAACTGTAGTTGGTCTGACCGCTATCGCTGTTGCTCTGCTGATCGGCCTGGGTGCTCTGGGTACCGCCATTGGTTTCGGCCTGCTGGGCGGCAAGTTCCTGGAAGGCGCTGCTCGTCAACCAGAAATGGTTCCGATGCTGCAGGTGAAAATGTTCATCGTTGCCGGTCTGCTCGACGCCGTAACCATGATCGGTGTTGGTATCGCTCTGTTCTTCACCTTCGCGAACCCCTTCGTTGGTCAGATCGCCGGCTAATCACTCGTTTCTACGAGTTGATTGATGTGATGGACAAAGACCGAGCGAGGTGTTGGCGTGAACATTAATGCAACCCTGATTGGCCAATCCGTTGCTTTTCTGATTTTTGTACTCTTCTGCATGAAGTATGTATGGCCTCCGGTCATCACTGCCCTGCAAGAGCGCCAAAAGAAGATTGCCGACGGCTTGGACGCTGCCAACCGCGCAGCTCGCGACCTGGAGCTGGCCCAAGAGAAAGCGGGTCAGCAACTGCGTGAAGCGAAGGCACAGGCAGCCGAAATCATTGAGCAAAGCAAGAAACGCGCTGCTCAGCTTGTCGAGGAAGCCCGTGAACAGGCTCGCGTCGAAGCTGACCGTGTGAAGGCTCAGGCTCAAGCCGAGATCGAACAGGAACTGAACAGCGTCAAAGACGCCCTGCGTGCCCAAGTGGGTGCCCTGGCTGTTGGCGGTGCTGAAAAGATCCTTGGCGCCACAATCGATCAAAACGCGCATGCGGAGCTGGTTAACAAACTGGCCGCTGAAATTTAAGCGAGGGCGATCATGGCAGAACTGACCACGTTGGCCCGACCTTACGCTAAGGCTGCCTTTGAGCATGCCCAGGCCCATCAGCAACTGGCCAATTGGTCAGCCATGCTCGGCCTGGCTGCTGCGGTGTCGGAAGACGACACCATGCAGCGCCTGCTCAAGGCCCCGCGACTGACAAGCGCAGAAAAGGCCGCCGCATTCATTGAAGTGTGCGGTGACAAGTTCGATGCACAGGCACAGAATTTCATTCATGTTGCCGCGGAAAACGACCGTCTCCTGCTCCTGCCGGAGATTGCCGCCCTGTTCGACCTGTACAAGGCCGAGCAAGAAAAATCCGTGGACGTGGAAGTCACCAGTGCTTTTGCGTTGAACCAAGAACAGCAAGACAAACTCGCCAAGGTTCTCAGTGCACGGCTCAGCCGGGAAGTGCGCCTGCACGCGTCGGAGGATGCCAGCCTGATCGGCGGCGTCGTCATCCGCGCCGGCGACCTGGTAATCGATGGCTCGGTTCGCGGCAAGATCGCGAAACTGGCCGAAGCATTGAAATCTTGAGTTTGAAGGGGCAGCAGAGCAATGCAGCAACTCAATCCTTCCGAAATTAGTGAAATCATCAAGGGTCGCATCGAGAAGCTCGATGTCGGCTCCCAAGCCCGTAACGAAGGTACCGTCGTAAGCGTTTCCGACGGTATCGTACGGATCCACGGTCTGGCCGACGCTATGTATGGCGAAATGATCGAGTTCCCGGGCGGCGTATACGGTATGGCACTGAACCTGGAGCAAGACTCCGTAGGTGCGGTGGTACTGGGTGCGTACACCTCCCTCGCCGAGGGCATGAGCGCCAAGTGCACCGGTCGCATCCTGGAAGTTCCGGTTGGCAAAGGCCTGCTGGGCCGCGTCGTCGACGCTCTGGGTAACCCGATCGATGGCAAAGGTCCTCTGGCCACCACCGAAACCGACGCGGTCGAAAAGGTCGCTCCGGGTGTTATCTGGCGTAAGTCGGTAGACCAGCCTGTACAGACTGGCTACAAGTCGGTTGACGCCATGATCCCGGTTGGCCGTGGCCAGCGCGAGCTGATCATCGGTGACCGTCAGATCGGTAAGACCGCCATGGCGGTCGACGCGATCATCAACCAGAAAAACAGCGGTATCTTCTGCGTATACGTGGCCGTAGGCCAGAAGCAGTCGACCATCGCCAACGTTGTGCGCAAGCTGGAAGAAGCCGGCGCCCTGGCCAACACCATCGTTGTTGCCGCCAGCGCCTCGGAATCGGCCGCGCTGCAGTTCCTGGCTCCTTACGCCGGCTGCACCATGGGCGAATACTTCCGTGACCGCGGTGAAGACGCCCTGATCGTTTACGATGACCTGTCCAAGCAGGCCGTTGCTTACCGTCAGATCTCCCTGCTGCTGCGCCGTCCGCCAGGACGTGAAGCGTACCCAGGTGACGTGTTCTATCTCCACTCCCGTCTGCTGGAGCGTGCATCGCGCGTTTCGGAAGAATACGTCGAGAAGTTCACCAACGGCGCAGTCACTGGCAAGACCGGTTCCCTGACCGCCCTGCCGATCATCGAAACCCAGGCTGGCGACGTTTCCGCGTTCGTTCCGACCAACGTGATTTCCATCACCGACGGTCAGATCTTCCTGGAATCGGCCATGTTCAACTCGGGCATCCGCCCTGCAGTGAACGCCGGTGTTTCGGTATCCCGCGTAGGTGGTGCCGCTCAGACCAAGATCATCAAGAAGCTGTCCGGTGGTATCCGTACCGCTCTGGCTCAGTACCGTGAACTGGCTGCATTCGCCCAGTTCGCTTCCGATCTGGACGAAGCGACCCGCAAGCAGCTGGAGCATGGTCAGCGCGTTACCGAGCTGATGAAGCAGAAGCAGTACGCGCCGATGTCCATCGCGGACATGGCTCTGTCGCTGTACGCCGCTGAGCGTGGTTTCCTGACTGACGTGGAAGTCAACAAGGTCGGTAGCTTCGAGCAAGCACTGATCGCCTACTTCAACCGTGATCACGCCGAACTGATGGCGAAGATCAACGTGAAGGGTGACTTCAACGACGAAATCGACGCTGGCATGAAAGCCGGTATCGAGAAGTTCAAGGCCACCCAGACCTGGTAAGCCGCAGCGGGGGCTGCGGCCCCCGCTTGCTAACCTGATAGGTGATACATGGCAGGCGCAAAAGAGATTCGCAGTAAGATTGCGAGCATCAAAAGCACGCAAAAGATTACCAGCGCCATGGAGAAAGTGGCGGTCAGCAAGATGCGCAAGGCACAACTGCGCATGGCTGCTAGCCGTCCTTACGCGGAGCGTATCCGCCAGGTGATCGGTCATCTGGCCAACGCCAACCCGGAATACCGCCACCCGTTCATGATCGAGCGCCCTGTAAAGCGCGCCGGTTATATCGTGGTGAGCAGTGACCGTGGTCTGTGCGGTGGCTTGAACACCAACCTGTTCAAGGCCCTGGTCAAGGACATGAACGAAAACCGCGAACAGGGCGTGGAAATCGACCTGTGCGTGATCGGCAGCAAGGGTGCGACTTTCTTCCGCATCTTTGGCGGCAACGTCGTAGCCGCGATCAGCCACCTGGGCGAAGAGCCATCGATCAACGATCTGATCGGCTCCGTCAAAGTGATGCTGGACGCCTACCTGGACGGCCGTATCGATCGCCTCTCGGTGGTTTCGAACAAGTTCATCAACACCATGACCCAAAAACCGACGGTCGAGCAATTGGTACCGTTGGTGGCAACCCCGGATCAGGATCTCAAGCACCACTGGGACTACCTGTACGAACCCGACGCAAAAGAGCTGCTGGACGGCTTGATGGTGCGTTACGTGGAGTCGCAGGTGTACCAGGCGGTGGTCGAGAACAACGCTGCTGAACAAGCGGCCCGGATGATCGCCATGAAGAACGCCACAGACAACGCCGGTGATTTGATCAGCGAACTCCAGCTGATCTACAACAAGGCGCGTCAGGCTGCGATCACCCAGGAGATCTCGGAAATCGTCGGCGGCGCTGCCGCGGTTTAACGGTTCAAATATTCAGAGGATCCAGCTATGAGTAGCGGACGTATCGTTCAAATCATCGGCGCCGTCATCGACGTGGAATTCCCACGTGACGTCGTGCCGAGTGTTTACAACGCGCTGAAAGTACAAGGCGCGGAAACCACCCTGGAAGTTCAGCAGCAGCTGGGCGACGGCGTGGTTCGTACCATTGCGATGGGCTCGACCGAAGGCCTGAAGCGCGGTCTGGATGTCGTCGACACCGGCGCTGCCATTTCCGTTCCTGTTGGTAAGGCCACTCTGGGCCGTATCATGGACGTACTGGGCAACCCGATCGACGAAGCCGGCCCGATCGGCGAAGAAGAGCGTCGTGGTATCCACCAGAAGGCTCCTTCCTTCGCTGACCAGGCAGGCGGCAACGACCTGCTGGAAACCGGCATCAAGGTTATCGACCTGGTTTGCCCGTTCGCCAAGGGTGGTAAGGTTGGTCTGTTCGGTGGTGCCGGCGTCGGCAAGACCGTTAACATGATGGAACTGATCCGTAACATCGCCATTGAGCACAGCGGTTACTCCGTGTTCGCCGGTGTGGGTGAGCGTACTCGTGAGGGTAACGACTTCTACCACGAGATGAAGGATTCCAACGTTCTCGACAAGGTAGCACTGGTCTACGGTCAGATGAACGAGCCACCAGGAAACCGTCTGCGCGTAGCGCTGACCGGCCTGACCATGGCCGAGAAGTTCCGTGACGAAGGTAACGACGTTCTGCTGTTCGTCGACAACATCTATCGTTACACCCTGGCCGGTACCGAAGTATCCGCACTGCTGGGCCGTATGCCTTCCGCAGTAGGTTATCAGCCGACCCTGGCCGAAGAGATGGGCGTTCTGCAAGAACGTATTACTTCGACCAAAGAAGGTTCGATCACCTCGATCCAGGCCGTATACGTACCTGCGGACGACCTGACCGACCCGTCGCCAGCCACCACCTTCGCCCACCTGGACGCCACCGTCGTTCTGTCCCGTGACATCGCCTCCCTGGGTATCTACCCGGCGGTCGACCCACTGGACTCGACTTCGCGCCAGCTGGACCCGAACGTGATCGGCAACGAGCACTACGAAACTGCTCGCCAGGTTCAGTATGTTCTGCAGCGCTACAAAGAGCTGAAAGACATCATCGCGATCCTGGGTATGGACGAACTGTCCGAAGCCGACAAGCAACTGGTAGCCCGCGCTCGTAAGATCCAGCGCTTCCTGTCGCAGCCGTTCTTCGTGGCCGAAGTCTTCACCGGTTCGCCAGGCAAGTACGTTTCCCTGAAAGACACCATCGCTGGCTTCAGCGGCATCCTCAAAGGTGACTACGACCACCTGCCAGAACAAGCGTTCTACATGGTCGGCAGCATCGACGAAGCGATCGAGAAAGCCAAGAAACTGTAATCCCGGCGCCCCGAAAGGGGCGCTAATCAGGTTGAGGCAAGCAGATGGCTATGACAGTCCATTGCGATATCGTCAGCGCGGAAGGAGAGATCTTCTCCGGCCTGGTCGAGATGGTAGTTGCGCACGGTAACCTGGGTGATCTTGGTATCGCTCCGGGCCACGCGCCGCTGATCACCAATCTCAAGCCTGGTCCGATCACGCTGACCAAGCAGGGTGGCGAGCGCGAGGTGTTCTACATCTCCGGTGGCTTCCTGGAAGTGCAGCCGAACATGGTCAAGGTACTCGCCGACACCGTGCAGCGTGCAGCCGACCTGGACGAAGCCTCCGCTCAGGATGCCGTCAAGGCAGCTGAGAAGGCCCTGCATGAGAAAGGCGCGGATTTCGACTACAGTGCCGCATCCGCACGTCTGGCCGAGGCCGCAGCCCAGCTGCGTACCGTCCAGCAGATCCGCAAGAAGTTCGGCGGTTAATTCCGCAAGCTTCATGTAGATTGAGAACAAGGGTAGCCATCGGCTACCCTTTTTCTTTTTTTGTAACCTATGAAACCGGTCATTTCACTGACCGCCCAGGATTGGTAGCCAGTAATGTCACTCGATATCGTTATTCTCGCCGCCGGCCAAGGCACCCGCATGCGCTCGGCGCTGCCCAAGGTGCTGCACCCGGTAGCCGGCAATTCCATGCTCGGCCATGTTATCCACAGCGCGCGCCAGTTGCAGCCGCAAGGTATTCACGTGGTCATTGGCCATGGTGCCGAGCTGGTTCGCGAGCGCCTTGCCGCTGACGACCTGAACTTCGTCATGCAGGACAAGCAGCTGGGTACCGGCCATGCGGTTGCCCAGGCATTGCCGGCGCTGACCGCCGACACCGTGCTGGTGCTGTACGGTGACGTGCCGTTGATCGAAGTAGAGACCCTGCAGCGTCTGCTGGCCAAGGCCAACGAGCAGCAGCTGGGCCTGCTCACGGTGACCCTCGACGACCCGACCGGCTATGGCCGCATCGTGCGCGACGAGCAGGGCAAGGTGACTGCCATCGTTGAGCACAAGGACGCCAACGATGCGCAGAAAGCGATCAAGGAAGGCAACACCGGTATTCTGGCCCTGCCAGCCGCGCGCCTGGCCGACTGGATGGGCCGCCTGTCGAATAACAACGCCCAGGGCGAGTATTACCTGACCGACGTCATCGCCATGGCTGTGGCCGATGGCTTGGTGGTGGCTACCGAACAGCCCCACGACCCGATGGAAGTGCAAGGCGCCAACGACCGTCGCCAGCTGTCCGAGCTGGAGCGCCACTACCAGTTGCGCGAAGGCCGTCGCCTGATGGCCCAGGGCGTGACCCTGCGCGACCCGGCGCGCTTCGATGTGCGCGGTGAAGTGACCGTTGGCCGTGACGTGCTGATCGACATCAACGTGATTCTCGAAGGCAAGGTGGTCATCGAGGACGATGTGCAGATCGGCCCTAACTGCGTGATCAAGAATACCACCCTGCGCAAAGGCGCAGTGGTCAAGGCCAACAGCCACCTCGAAGGCGCCGTGATGGGCGAGGGCAGCGATGCCGGCCCGTTCGCCCGCCTGCGCCCGGGCAGCGTGCTGGACGCCAAGGCCCATGTGGGTAACTTCGTCGAACTGAAAAACGCCCACCTGGGTGAGGGCGCCAAGGCCGGTCACCTGACTTACCTGGGCGATGCCGAAATCGGTGCGCGCACCAACATCGGCGCCGGCACCATCACCTGCAACTACGATGGCGCCAACAAGTTCAAGACCGTGATGGGCGAGGACGTGTTCATCGGCTCCAACAACTCGTTGGTAGCGCCTGTGGAAATCAAGGCTGGTGCGACCACTGCTGCCGGCTCGACCATCACCCAGACTGTGGAGGCAGGCGACCTGGCGGTGGCTCGTGCGCGTCAACGCAACATCTCGGGTTGGAAACGGCCGGAAAAGATCAAGAAGAGCTGAGTTATACACAGCTGTTTCGATCGAAAGCCGACTTATGTGAATAAGTCGGCTTTTTTATTGGCAGGTCGCACTCAATTGCAGTCCGGCGCAATCCCTGTGGGAGCGGGTTCACCCGCGAACACCGTGTCTCTTTCTTCGCGGGTAAACCCGCTCCCACAGGGCGCCAATTTGCCGTGAAGATTTATCCACAGCTTGACGAATCGTTCATCTTAGGTTTTGATTGCCATCATTATCTTTCGAAACGAAACTTAAGCGCTCATGTCGAAACGAAACACCCCGCAGCGGCGGCACAACATCCTGGCTTTGCTCAGCGAGCAGGGCGAGGTGAGTGTGGACGCTTTGGCCAAGCGTTTCGCAACCTCGGAAGTCACCATCCGCAAGGACCTTGCTGCCCTCGAAACCAATGGCCTGTTGCTACGGCGCTACGGTGGCGCGGTCCCGGTGCCGCAAGAGCTGCTGGGTGAGCCCGCCCAGCCCGTGTCTTCCTATAAAAAGGCCATCGCCCGCGCCGCCGTCGCGCGTATCCGCGAGCATGCGCGCATCATCATCGACAGCGGCAGCACCACGGCAGCCATGATCCCCGAGCTGGGGCGCCAGCCTGGCCTGGTGGTGATGACCAATTCGATGAACGTGGCCCGCGCCATCTGCGACCTCGAACACGAGCCGGTGCTGCTGATGACCGGTGGCACCTGGGACCCGCATTCCGAGTCGTTCCAGGGCCAGGTGGCCGAGCAGGTGTTGCGCTCCTACGATTTCGACCAGCTGTTCATCGGCGCTGATGGTATCGACCTCGGCCGCGGCACCACCACCTTCAACGAACTTCTCGGGCTGAGCCGGGTCATGGCCGAAGTCGCCCGTGAAGTGATCGTGATGGTCGAATCGGACAAGGTCGGGCGCAAGATCCCCAACCTCGAGCTGCCCTGGGGCAGCGTGCACACCCTTATTACTGACGAACGCCTGCCCGCAGCGGCACGCGAACAAATTCAAGCCCGCGGCATCAACCTGATCTGCGCCGCGATCAGCCAGGAGCAATAAACCATGTGTGGAATCGTTGGTGCCGTCGCCGAGCGCAACATCACAGCCATCTTGATCGAAGGCCTCAAGCGTCTTGAGTACCGTGGGTACGACAGCGCCGGCCTGGCCGTCCTCACCCAGAACGGTGAGCTGCAGCGCCGCCGCCGTATCGGCAAGGTCAGCGAGCTGCAAGCCGCTGTTGCCGCCGAGCCATTGGCCGGCCAGCTGGGCATCGCCCACACCCGCTGGGCCACCCACGGTGCGCCGACCGAAGGTAACGCCCACCCGCACTTCTCGGGCAGTGATGTGGCCGTGGTGCACAACGGCATCATCGAGAACCACGAAGAACTGCGCGAAGAGCTGAAAGACCTTGGCTATGTCTTCACTTCGCAGACCGATACCGAAGTCATCGTTCACCTGATCCACCACACGCTGAAGAGCATCCCGGACCTGACCGATGCCCTGAAGGCTGCGGTGAAGCGCCTGCATGGCGCTTATGGCCTGGCGCTGATCAGCGCCAAGCAGCCCGACCGCCTGGTAGCCGCACGCAGCGGCAGCCCGCTGGTCATCGGCCTGGGTCTGGGCGAGAACTTCCTGGCTTCCGACCAGCTGGCCCTGCGTCAGGTCACCGACCGCTTCATGTACCTGGAAGAAGGCGACATCGCCGAGATCCGCCGCGACCAGGTCTCCATCTGGGATCAGGACGGGCACAAGGTCCAGCGTGAAACCGTGCAGTACCACGAAGGTGCTGAAGCCGCCGACAAGGGCGCCTACCGCCACTTCATGCTCAAGGAAATCCACGAGCAGCCAAGCGTGGTGCAGCGCACCCTGGAAGGCCGTCTGGGCAAGGACAACGTGATGGTCCAGGCTTTCGGCCCGAAGGCTGCCGAACTGTTCGCCAAGGTGCGCAACGTGCAGATCGTTGCCTGCGGCACCAGCTACCACGCCGGCATGGTCGCCCGTTACTGGCTGGAAAGCCTGGCCGGCATCCCGTGCCAGGTGGAAGTGGCCAGTGAGTTCCGTTACCGCAAAGTAGTGGTGCAGCCGGACACCCTGTTCGTCTCCATCTCGCAGTCTGGCGAAACCGCCGATACCCTGGCCGCGCTGCGCAACGCCAAGGAACTGGGCTTCCTCGGCAGCCTGGCGATTTGCAACGTCGGTATCAGCTCGCTGGTACGTGAGTCGGACCTGACCCTGCTGACCCTGGCCGGCCCGGAAATCGGCGTGGCCTCGACCAAGGCCTTTACCACCCAGCTGGTATCGCTGATGCTGCTGACCCTGGCCCTGGGCCAGGTGCGCGGTACCCTGGAAGCTGGCGTCGAAGCCGAGCTGGTTGAAGAACTGCGCCGCCTGCCGGCCCGCCTGGGCGAAGCCCTGGCCATGGACGCCACCGTCGAGAAAATCGCCGAGCTGTTCGCCGACAAGCACCACACCCTGTTCCTCGGCCGTGGTGCGCAGTACCCGGTGGCGATGGAAGGTGCACTCAAGCTCAAGGAAATCTCCTACATCCACGCCGAAGCCTACCCGGCAGGCGAGCTGAAGCACGGCCCGCTGGCGCTGGTGGACAACGACATGCCGGTGGTTACCGTTGCGCCGAACAACGAGCTGCTGGAGAAGCTGAAGTCCAACCTGCAGGAAGTGCGTGCCCGTGGTGGCGAGCTGGTGGTGTTCGCCGACGAGCAGGCCGGGATGACCAATGGCGAAGGTACCCATGTGATCAAGGTGCCACACATTGCCGACGCCCTGGCGCCGATCCTGTACACCATCCCGCTGCAGCTGCTGTCGTACTACGTGGCCGTGCTCAAGGGCACCGACGTGGACCAGCCGCGTAACCTGGCCAAGTCGGTTACGGTCGAGTAAGCCAGAAGCCGGGGCGCTTCGCGTGATTCTGTGGAATTAAAGCAGTCGCCCAACAATTAAAACTGTCGCCGGTAGAGGGGAAGCGCTCGCTCCCCTTCATCGGGCGGTACACCAGCCTCCCCGCGTGATCCCTCCCTACCTTGTACTGGCGTTTTCACATGCCCCTCTCGATTCTGCCTGATGAAACTCTTCCGTCATACGTGAGAAGGAACCTGCTGCTCTATTGGGCCGAGCCCAAGGCAGAGATCTTCGAAGCCCTGCGTACCCGTCATGTGATAAAGACGGCCGAAGTGAGAAGGCTCGCAGAAGCCATCGGCTGGCCTGGGTGCTATGGGTTCAATCGGCTTGTTCACAATCACACGCTGAACGCAGCGTTTCACGTCATCAAAAGTGACTGGGATGTTGCCTACTCAGGCACTCGGTACCTTTCTGAGGGGGAGCACTTCAGTGAGTGGGATGCTTCCTTCTGCCCTGAATGCGTTAGGGAAGACCTCAAAATCCACGGGTTTTCATACTGGAGGCGCTATGGCGCGTCAAAGGTGTCGGTGTGCCCCAAGCACAACGCTGTCTTGATTAGGGATTGTCCTTTTTGCGGTAAGTCGTTCACTCGCATGGATCATGACCTCGATGTGATGTGGCGCACTTGCGGCGGCCGGCATCTCGCCGAAGCTGAGGTGGTTGCTAACCATGACCCATTGGCGCTCAAGCGTGCTGAGGTCTACCAGCGATTGTGTAGGTCGCCCCATATCATCTCTGGTTTGCATGCCGCCAAGGTGCTGCTAGATAAGGCCACCGCTTTGAGCCCGCAGCTCAATGGCGAGGAAAGGTCAAAAATGCAGGCGATAGCCTCAACCATGAGCGATCTTGTACAGAGGTTCGCCGATGTGCCATCACCGAGCCTTGAAAGTCGAGCTGGGACCATCACAGCAGTATTCATTCATGCTGTCGTGGCGCTATATGACAGCTATGACGATTTCGAACGTGAATTAATGTCCCTAGTGGGAAGCACTCGATGCACTGATTCGCTCTGGAGCAGCTATCGGATAGAGGACACAAAGTATGTCCACTTCGTAGAAGAAGACTACGTGCAGGGTTTGGGGGTTTGGTCCAGCCCGCGCATTGTGTTGGGTGACGTGGTGGTCCAGGTAGGTTGGCCTTGGCCTACATCCAAGCACGATCCCTGCTGCAACACCCCGCTGTCTATTCATGAAGGATCATCACAGCGGAATACTACCGTCGCTGCTTCGCCCAGCATTCCCAAGATCGGTTTAGCAAACGCGCGAGCTATCGGGATCATAAAATAGACGCCGCAGGTCCTCACCCGCTGCGACGCCTAGCGTTGGCAGCCAATGTTCTACACCCGAATCGGTACCCGAACAGGTAGAGGGGTATGGACCCAGTTGCGCAAGCTCAGAGCTTTCAGCCCTGCGGCCCTTACCTTTGGGTCTCTATCGAGGGAGCGCAAAGTTACAATTATGTTGACCGGCAAGGCCTCCGTCAGCTCAGGCTCGTATGCACGCAGGCGGGCTTTGGCTTGTAGCCCCCATTGTTTGACCGCTGTACCGTTGGGGAAGGTCGCTCGATGCACCTTCACAGGTGACCATTTACCTCCAGCGCTTATTTGAGCGATCTCATATCCGCTCTGGCCTTCATCGCTGTCCATCGGAACCATGCCTTGGATGGTATCTCCCGTTATCGCACCGAAGCTCAACTCAACGTTTGCGCGCACATATTCGCTGCCCGAGTTGGGGTCCAGTGGGGGCGCATATGCCGCCGTGATGATCACTTCGCCCCGAAATTTGCCGTCCTCAATCAAAACATCGGGGATCGGATAAGGCGTTTTCCGCCAGCGCATGTTGCCTGGTACAAGATTCGCCTGGAAAACGAGGGTGAAACTGTCGTCTGAATCGTAAAGGGCTTTCAGTACGTCTTCAGGCCGGCCTGCACCTAGATATCGGCGGTGGTAAGAATCGTAATCAGGCGAAGAGAGCTGCGCTGCATGGATCATCAATGCCTTGACCAACGAAGGCGACGGATTTAGCGATGGACGCCCAGCCACCGCTTGCCATGCGTGGGCTGCCATGCACGATGCGAGAGGGGCGGCGTAACTCGTACCAAAACCCAAGCGCAGTTGATTGTCGGGCCACAAGACTTTGAGGCTAGCGGAGCCGGCGTTCCACGGAGCATGTACTCCTCCGCCCACATGCGTGATGTCTGGCTTCGGAGTGAAGACTGGGCCAGGACCACAACGCGAGTAAGGTGCCGGGTGGCCAACAGCGCTGAGCGTGCCTGCAGCATCAATGTGGGATATCGAACCCACAGTCAAAGCACGAACCGACTCCCCTGGACTCGAAATACGATCGGCAAGCGGCGAAAACTTTTGCCATTCACGCCTAGGGAGGTCGTTGTAGTTGCCGGCAGCTACTACGAAGAGAACCTGGTACTTATCGCTGAGTTGGTCCAGCGCCATGGCAATGTCACTGAAGTGGTTGTCGTCGCAAGCCTCACCACCAATCGATATGTTCCATACCTTCACATCCGGGCGCTTCTTCACGGCCGACTGAAGTCGCACCTCCAGATCGGACATGTAAGAGCCAGAAACTTCCAAAGCACAGACGTCATGTACGTACGCTGGCGTTGATGGGATCCAAGCGTGCTTATCGTTGAAGAATGCCCCTCCGGCGACCAGAGAGGCTACCGCTGTTCCATGCTCATAATTGGTGTCTGGAGGTAGGACGTAGGGATCCCTCGATTTGACGAAGTGCTCAATCAGCTTCGCATCCGAGCTCACACCGGAGTCGAAGACGGCCACCGTGGGCAGCGTGACGGGTTGTGGAGTTGGCTGAGCTTGGGTGGCTACCGCGCCGCTCATTGGCATTTGGACAGTTGTAACGGGAAGGAAAAGCTTTTCCGCGTAAATAGTTCGAATGCCAGGGAAATCCAGTATCTGCTCAAGAGCATCGTCTTGGATCTTGTCCAGGTCTCGAATGCCAAAGATCGGCAGGCCACGTCCTTGGTCGATTTGGACGAACGGCAGCGATAGGGACTTCAAGATCCGCACTAGGGTCTCGTAATTGAACGCGTTGAAGCTGCCCTGTTGATACTGAAAGAGTCGCAGTACTGCACGACCATTTTCCAGGAGCCGGTGGCTTCCTTCCGGGTTTCGTCGTTGGCGATCCCAAGGCTCAATGGATTCGATCACACTCAGTTGGGATCGAATTTTCTTGGTGTTGCGGTGCAGGATCACACGATCAAACACGTCCAGACTGTTGGCAGAGGCCCCAACGAGCATCTCGTCAATCTGACCATGGCCAGCCGGCTGTAGCTTCGCTTCCTCTGCGACCAAGATGGGGCGGTGGGTTTTTGCGATTCCCTTTTCCCGCAGCTTGAGTACCAGGTGCGTCAAAGCCTGGGGATGAAGCACCTGCTCGCGGGAGAGCGCCGATGAAGCACCTGCGAGTGTTCTTGAGAGTGCCTGACGGTAAGCGGCGTTGACCTCTACGAGCTCTTTGCCCCCACCGCCACCGCCACCCTCAATTGACGAGAGATCCCCAGGCTGAAACGGGACATGTATGAACGGATTCTCAACCCTCGCATTCAACAGCGGTTGCGCGGGCGTGTTCTTGCGGGCCACTACTGGTCTCCTCCTTGAGGATCTTCGTGATTTGCCTAGTCGACAGGTCGTACAGCCTTCCCAATGTTCTCAGGGAAAAGTACTTTGGTGCCCATCCATTAAGCCACCGAACTTCTGACTCGACAGTAGATAGCACTCGGCCACCAGTAAGTGCAAGATTTAAACCTAGGCGTCGGATGAGTTGGTTTTCATCGACGCTGGATGCGTTCGACAAAACAGCCCCGCGCTTGGTATCGAGGCAGACCTGTTCAATGTTTGCCCCGGTGATTCCGTCAGACAGCTGAGCTAGGACATCCAGATCCAACTGCTCGGCGCTGAACGGCTCCAGGTATTGTTTCCACAGCATTCGGCGCAATGCCAGGTCAGGCTCAGCCATAGGAATTCGGAAACTGAAACGGCGCCAGATAGCTGGGTCGAGCAACTGATCGTGATTGGTTGCAGCGACCAGAATGGTGCTCTCTGGGATGGCGTCTATGTTCTGCAGCAGTGCAATCACCACTCGCTGGAGCTCCCCGACATCACGCTCGTTCCCCCGAGCCCCCGCTAAGGCATCGAACTCATCTAGGAACAGGACACAGGGGCGCTGTTGGGAGTATTCGAACACCCTACGGAGGTTCCGGCTGGTCTGTCCCAGCAGACTGCTCACAAGCGTGTCGCACCGGACCGTTAGAAGTGGCAATTCAAGGTGCCCGGCGATATACCGGGCAAGCTTAGTTTTCCCGGTACCGGGCGGGCCGTACGCCAGCAAGCGGCTCGGCATGGCAGCGCCCACGCGTGCAAGGTCGTCGTATCGGCGGATATTTGCCAGAAACTCCTGGATTCGATTCTCGACAGCACTGGGCAGCAGCAACGAGCCTTTATCAAGCGAAGGGGTGCTTACGTCCACCGTATGCAAATGGCTTTCACCATCTGTAGGCAGGTTGGAGAAGCTGAAACCATGGGCAGCATCCTGGGCACTGGCTAGCGCTGCAGGAGCCCGCGCAAGGCGCTCTCTGATCATTCGGGCTTGTCGCTTGTCGCCGTCACTCTCCAGTTTGTCTGCCAGGAGGCCGGCATAATTCGAGGCCATGCTGGCATTCGCCTTGAGAGCTCCGTCCAGGATCTTCAAGATTTCTGAGAGGTATTCCACGGGATGATTCGCTCAAAGGGTTATCTGTTTCGGATTTCGGCGTGAGTGTAGCGTATCTGGTCAAATTCGTTTCGCATTACTGTCCTTCTGATTCACTATAGTGACCTGTGGAAATTTGCATTTCTGTCGTAAGGTGGCGGCGCCCTAGGGCTATGGCCCGGCGAGCGATGCCGATGGGATTGGCTTTTTTGAGGCAGGTATGGAGCAGAACGACCAAATCGAGCCGCTACTGGCGACCGTGCATACTCTCTTGCGAGCAGATGGTGCGGATGATGCTGCCGAGATCGTGCAGAAATACCCCGCCGCAGCGGAGCAGACGGGGTATGACAATTGGAATGGCGGCACCAACTACTGGCACATCCAGTTCAAGATGCCTGCTTCTGACTATGCTCGCCTTGGCGCGAAACGCAGCCAGCTGGAAGAGCAGATTACAGCCAAGCTACGCACCGTTACCGAGCATCAGGAGAATGATTGCTACTCTGCAGTGATCGTCCCAGACAGGGAGTTCCGCGCTGATTGGCGGTCGTCGAGTCAGTCAGAACTGCCTAAAAAGGTGCGACAAAACATCTTGGATGGTCTGCGCCTGGATGATGTCGACTGGAGCGGGCGGCTCAACGATGTGGAATTTTTGAGCCGGTTGTACGATCTGGAAGAAATGCCATCCACGGATAGCCGTTACAAGGATGCTGTTGGCGATATTTGGCAGCATCGCTGTAACAACGACGATTGGGAAAACGACTGGCTCTATAGCGACAGCCGCTTCCGCTTGGCTGAAGGGAGTGCCGATCACTTCCTACGTTTTTTGTGTGAAATGGTCCATCCCTTGGTGCGACCCGATCGAGATGACGCGCTCAAGCTGGCGGAGCAGTTCAATGATCAACTGAAGGGCGCCGGATGGGAGCTGTATCAGGCTGAACTCATTGCTGGCCGACCGAGATTTGCGTTTCGGTCTCTAGAGCATAATGGTGGCCGCTCGGTACTCCGTGCTAAAGCTGTTGCAGATGCACTGAATGCAGGCTGGATGGCCAAGCAAATCGAACGTCTAGAGCTCGCCGTGGATACCGACCCGGAGTTGGCGATCGGCACCGCTAAAGAGCTTGTGGAGACCTGTTGCAAGTCGATTCTCACCAAGCGTGGTATCGCCTTCACCAAGTCAGACGACATGGGTGACTTGACGAAGAAGCTCACCAAAGCTCTTCAACTTGTGCCAGAGGGCGTAAGTGATGCTGCCAAAGGGGCTGAGAACGTTCGACTGATACTGCGTAACCTCACGCAGATCACGAGCAATCTGACACAGCTAAGAGGACTTTACGGGACGGGACACGGAAAGGACGGCCAGTATCGTGGTCTTCAGCCGAGGCACGCTCGGTTAGCTGTTGCAGCGGCCGTCGCGTTTATCGACTTTGTGTCCGAGACGCACCGGCACCGGGAACACACGGAAAACGCCGAGAAAGCATGAACTGAGTAGGCGGTCCAAGGGGCTGACCGGCTAGGTTCAGCTCGACTGTTGCAGATGTTCAATTCGTCTGTAGGTCTCATAAAGCGAGATCATGTCCCCTTGGGCCATCACCTCCAGGGGAGAACGTCCTTCGAAGAAATCATTGGCATTCTCCAGGTTTGGGAACCCTTGAACGTTTTCTTGATTTTCAAAGACCGTTCGCAACGCGGCATGAATGTTGAGCACCAAGCTGATTCGCTGCTGCTGATCCAGATCAAGGCGTACGCTGGCGCTGGAATCCCGTGAGATCTTCTCGCGGGTCGCGGTGGATATGCGAAGAATGCTTCCGACCTGCTCGGTGGTCGCGTTCCATCCGTCAAGAATTCGCAGGGCTGTCCTTAACCCTACGGCCAATTGATTTTCAGTGAGCTCAGCATTGGCGCCCGTCATTTGAAATTTCTCCGTTACTGCGTATCTACAGCCAAAACCGGCGTTTGACTAGTTGATCATGAGGTCCGGTTTCCTCACCACAAGCTTCTTGCCCATCTTCTCACCAGTCCAGGCCATCTGGAAATGGATGCGGAGGATCATGAGGACTGGACGGCTTCAGTGCTGCAACCAGCCGGAGCACTCCCACTGCCTTTTCGAGCTGACGCGGTGATCTCTTGGAGAAAAGATCGGGTCAGCCCGTAGGCTTGTCTTTTTTGCAGAGCGCTGGCCAGCCTTGGAAGCGCCAAATAAATTTGCTGTTTTTTCAATGGAAGCTCATGAGACTTCAACAAGTAGTCAGCAGTCGATTTTAGAGCTTCTAGCAAATGCTGATCACGTTTGCTCCAATCAACGGCAGAGTGATTGCCGATCCTCCCGTTTGGTAGCTCTCCAAGTCTACTGTTCAGCCATTCCCTATCGTTTCGGTAAAGCCAGACATAGACTGTCGGGAGGCGGCATCTAATTTGCTTCGCGCTATCCTTTGAGAATCTCTTTACGGTATTTTCCCAGATCGACCTTCGTTCAAACTTTTCGTTAGACGTAGTTTTTTCTTTCCACGCATTGGCTACCGATGGCTCTGATCGCATCAATTTATTTAGAGTCGAAATCGTTATGCCGAAATCCTCACACAGGCTATGTTTTGATTGACCCTGAGAAAGTCTGAGTAAGATAGCAGCTCTGCTATCTTTTTTTAGAATCTTTGGTCGCCTGGCCGCTTTCAATATTTTATCTGAGGTGGGATTTATCTCTTTGACACGTTTAGCTTGATTAACAATGCCTGACGAAACATTTTTGGATGGCGTGTAAGAGTTGACTACCTGGTCGTGTAACTTGATGAAAGCAGCGAGGGATCCGAACAGCCAAGTGATGAGCGTGAGGTGCTTCAAGGGGTGGACGTGCCCCCTTGGACTGCGCACAAGCCCCCTCAAAAATGTGACGGCCTCCTCGGGGCTTCTGGGCATACAACTGAAGGGCTGGTAGGCCTGAAGCCCTTTGATGTGGAGCCAAAGCGCACTGGCAGCTGCCTCCTGTCCAGAACTGCGTTCACCGTACTGAGCCAACGCTGTCCTATACACAGCGTTGACAGCGCTTGGATCAAAAATCCTCTGACATCCGAAACCTGCTAAGCCGATGATGGCCTCGACAAGATCTTCCAGCACTTTCCGGGTCGCGGCTGTCGTTTCAATTCGAGGGGCAGGCAAGAGATCTTCTTCTTGGGGCAGTAACCACTCGAATTGGCCTGACCACTGTCTATTCTTTGTGCTTTCTCGGAGATACAAACCGTGTACAGGGCAAATTGTTACCCCTGGATACTGATGAGACAGATGCCAGTAGGCCACGCCGCCACATATACGGTCGCATACCATACACGCAGTGCACGCTTTTAATGGATGTTCTGCACCGAAGCGGTTTGTCAGCAAACCCAGGCGGTACTTCAGTGATCCCAATCTCGGGCCTAATAGTGCTTCCTTTGCAGCAAGCACATTTTCCTGAGACTGAAAGGGAAAGAAAAAGGGAGCAATGGTATGCTCGTTTATGATGGATTCAGGCGTACCCCAATTAGTGGTAACTTTATTCAAAGCGCCTAAATTATAATTAAAATCGTGAATATATCTTTTATGAGTGCCGAATAGCCACTCACAAGTAGCGGCTGAGTCAGTGCTACAAAGGTATACATGCTGCCTGCTGCAGATGCTGAAGAAAGTTTCGTCTTCGAGCCAGTTTAATGCAAATCGCACCATGGCTTTCACCATCGCTCAATACATCAGCTTTGCCGATTATCATAGTAGGAGGTCTTGAGTTACGCAAAAAATAACTGGGAATGATAATCGTTTGACACAATATATGATTCTCAGAATTGTATATTAAGGCCTTCTACGAGCTTGCATTTAGGCAACGTAAAAAAGAGGGCGTGCCTGCACTAAGTAACTTAATCCAGTTACCAACTTTTTATTGTCAGTTGGGAAAATGCAGCGGTACTATTGCCAGTTGTACAGACGCGGCACAATGGCCAGCATCAGGGCTGGCGTTCCACGCAACCGCTATTTTTCGAATGATAGGAGAACACATGACATCTAGGAGCTAGCCAAGAGAGCTAATAGAAGTCAGGTAGACAAAGACCCCAGTGCGACCTGGGGTCTCTGTGGATAAGTCAGTTTTCTAACCCTGACCCTTCCATTGTCTATCCCTTGCATGTGGGACGTCAAGTCCCGCACGACTTCGTTCATCCACAAGAAAGTTGGCGTTATCCACAGCGCAAGGTGCTGTCGGATGCCCGACTGGCAAGGGTTTGCTGCAGCTCTGACAAATTATCCCCAGTCAGCGCTGCGGCTGCTTTCCCCACGACAAAGGGAAGAAAGACATGAACAGGCAGCAGCAATTCGATCTCATCATGAGTCGACAAAGAGACTTTCAGTGGGGCGATCCGTACGTTCCTTCAACGTTGGCGGTTCCTCGAGAAGCCCCTAAAAAGTCTCGTATCTCGCGTCTGAACAGCCGAAAGCTCAATCGTGCTATCCATGCGATGTCGAATCCTGAGCGTGTTTTCATTCAGCTCGCTCTGCACTCTCCATGTTTGCTTGATATGCATGAGCAACGAATGCTCTCGCCATACGAAGCTCGCCACCCGCTGAGTGGCCATCCGCTTATGAAGGGTAGGTTCCCGCCGCCTGTTCGTGGCACTGTAGAAATCGCCAAGGAAATCGGGTTTAAGCATTTCGAAGTCACAGTGCGGGTTGGAGGTTTCTGGCGCCGGATGCCGTTCCCATATCAAGGGGACCTACTCCTCTATTTGCTGGGTGCCAATGGCGTCCCTTACGCCGTGAATTGGACGATCAAGGATCAAGGCGCTGCTTTCGGTGAGCGGCGTCTGTCCAGCCTGAAGACCCCGGCCCAGCAGCGGAAAGATCGAGATTACGCGGAAGGACGCGCTGAACTGGAGGCGGCTTACTATGCAAGTGCTGGCATCAGGACGGTGAAAGCGTCTTTGGACAGCATTGCTCCTACCGTACAGGCCAACCTCGGCCTGATTTTTCCGATGCATGGCTTGTCGCTGTCCCACCCCATAGAGCTGCTGTCCGATTTCAGTGCAGAGGTCAAAGAATTCATCGCCAAGGGTGAGCCCGCCTTTTTGGTGATTGCTAAATTTAGTAAACGCTGGGGGGCTCCTGGACAGTTTACGGCGCGTTTTTACCAAGACATTTGGGAAAGAAGGTTGAAGGTCAATTTCTTCCAGCCAATCCTCATTGATCACCCCCTGGAAACAGAGGGAGGTGATCTGCTGCAGGTATACGACTCGCTTTTTACGGAGCAAGTCTCATGATTATCGGCGCTCAGTTGATCGCACCCGAAGGGTTTGGGGAACTCTGCAAAGGTGTTACCTACTATTTTCTTGTCAACGATCCAAGCCATAACCGAGCTCGGCTAATAGAGTTCATCATTGGAAAAAATCCTGTTCCGATTCTAATAACTTTAACCTCAACTCAATTCGAGGAGGCGCTAGAGACCGGAGTACTTCTGGAGACCGGAGTGGTAGAAAAGTATCCGCCCTGGCTGAAACGTATCGAGGGTGTAGCCATATCCCACCTAGAGGAGTGTCGCGTTTCTGCCAAGGAATCCTATGACGAAAAGGTTAACCGTCGTTTCCTTGCGATATCTGACTTGGTGCGCGACACCCAAAAGATACTCATCAGCAAGAATCCAAACGCTGTGATCAATGCTCGCGCCAATGCCTCTATCCCTAGACAGAATGCTGCGCGGCTACGTCTGTGGTTCTACGCCTACATCACGTTTGGACGTAACAAGTGGGCGTTGATGCCACGAACTCACTGTATAGGTGGGTGGGACAGGACGGGACCAAATCGCACGGTAAAACTCGGACGGCCTTCACCTTTGGGTAAAAAGGCAGGATATCCCTGCGATTTGGAAATGCAGAAGAAAATATGCTCGGGCTATGTACGATTTACATCGCCATCCCATACTTGGCATAGAATTCGTCGTGAGATCCTTATCAATGAATTTGGGTGTCGTGCGATTGAAAAATCAGGGGACTATATGTTTAGTCATCCCGAGGGGCTTCCTTTTCCGTCTCTAGCACAGATTCAATATTGGATCAGAAAGAATTTCAGCTTGCGAAAGCGTGAAGTCGCGCAGAGAGGTGCGAACAAGGCGCGCGCTAGGGCAGGTGATAAAGGAAGTTTCTCAGAAAAATTGATTAATGTTAATCAGCTTTCTGAGTTCGATGGATACTATATCAGTGAAAAACTAAGCGGCCTGACTGAGGGAAGTGTAGTTGACTCCTTTTGTGTCGTTCGTGCAGTGTGCGGTGTATCAGGAGCGATCGTCGGAATTGGATTTTCCGAAGGCAGGGAAAATATGGAGTCCTATCGGATGTGTTTATTCTCCATGGCTTTGAATAAGGTCAAATTCTGTGAGCTTTTTGGCGTTGAGATCGCGCCCGAACACTGGCCCTGCGAGGGCTTATCCGGTAGCGTCGTCTTTGATAGAGGCCCCGGTGCAAATTATGATGTCGAGCCACAGATTAACTGGCTCGGTGAGCTTGAGCTAACTCCGGTATTTTCGGGTCAATCTAAATCGACAGTCGAGTCATCGCATCCACGCGATAAAAATGATCTGGAGCAGCCGGTAGTCGTCCAAAGCAAACTGAATTTCGTCACCATGGCCAGGCGGGAGATCAGGCAGGTGCTGGAGGACAACCTAGGGTCTGATGCTACCGGTAGAATGGAGGAGGCTCTAATTCTCGCGGGAGTAAAGGCCACACCTATCGGGGTTTGGAATTATTGGAGTGGACGTGGGCGTGATTCATCTATCGGAATGCAGTTCGAAACTGCCGTTAGATCCTTTCTTGCTCAGCATCCTGCAACCATCAAGCAAGACGCCGTATATTTTTATGGCCGAAAATATCGGTCGCCCGAACTAGAAGCTACAGGCGTTTTCGACCGAGTATCAAAAGACTCAGTGATTCAAACAAGTGTCTACGTGCTTACCATGTGTGTTCGCCATATTTGGCTTGATGTAAACGGTGTTTTGTACGAACTTGATATGGTGCGCACTATTAGGACCCTAGAGGGGGAAAGAGATATCTCTTTGCGTAAGCTACAAGAGATTGACGGTCTCAGGCGCGCTGAGGTAGCTAAAATAATGGATCAGAGAGCGGCGTTGCAGCAGGTCCAGCGGGACGCTTTCAAGCATGAAACGGGAGAGGATTGGCAGGCTGTTAAGCGCATTAAGGGACGGCCGTCCAAAAGCGCAGCTTCAAAGCGTGATAAATCGGATTTCGATAGAAGCCGAGGAAAGTAGAGATGACCGGCTCACTGCAAGAACGCTTCACTTTCGCTATGGATAATGAATTTGTCCGGAAAGCAATTACTGTGAAGCCTGATCCCGTTTCTTCGCTAGCTGACGCGGAGCCATTTATGGCGGCAACAATACTAGCCGATGCATTGAAGCAATCGTTCATACCTAATCAATTTTCCCTAGATTTTATACATGAAATGGTTGGCCGAGCTTTTACGCATCATTGCTATGTTTTTCCAAACGAGGCCGAGCACCAGGCGAAGATTTATAATCCTCCTATGACGGAGGTTGTACCAATATGCCTAACGGGTTTGGCAGGATTGGGTAAGAGTCGAACAATTGATGCTTTGAAAAAAGTAATGCCGGTGCCATCTGAGTATCATTCGCCATACTTTGGCGGAGCTCTCACTCTAGAATCCTACTGGTACGCGAGTGCGGAAGGCAAGGAGAGCGGCAAGAGCTTGCTATTGTGGTTTTTGTTTGGGGGCTCAGATCGCAAAAGTGGTAATTTTGATAGGTTACTGCTTGAGTGTCGGCGCCGTGCATACAGGGATATAGTTTCATTGCTATTACTTGATGAAACTCAGCATATCAGCTTAGGTTTAGGTACAGCGAGGATCGTTACTATCCTGCTGACATTGATGCGAATAGGCCCGCCCGCAGTTTTCGTATCTAACTTCAGCCTTGGGCATAAGCTCTTCAAACGCAACAATGAGGACAAGCAGCGTTTACTCCCCGAACCTCGGATCATGCTGCCCGATGAGGTTGGCAGTAAGGACTGGAAGGCATATGCAGATGAGTGCGTAAGGGTCTGCGGCGGTCATATCCGCACCCGAGGAAGAGATTTTGCCGCAGAGCTCCATCGATACACATTCGGGATTAAGCGGATTGCGGTGCATCTTTTGAAGCAGGCATACATCGAAAGTCGAAAATCTGGTCGGGCCTGGATTGAGATGGATGACCTCGGTAGCGCCTTTCGTTCTGCGGAGTTTTCCGCCAATGCGGGCGATGTCCAAGCTCTCCATAATTTGGCATTAGGTGAACGACGATTGCAGAAGGCTCGCTCCGATTTGTGGTGTCCGTTTGATCTGCCGACGGCTTATACGAGTAGCGTTGCACAGTCGGCCATTGCCGAGCGAGATAGACAGGTGGTCGAAACGATCTTCGATTCTGCCCTCAACGCGGAAGAGCGCGCCGCGAAGGCGCAAATTGTTCAGCCTAGTGACAAAAGGCCTAGCAAGAGCTCTCGGAGGCCGCCTGCAGCAAAGCTGAGTGAGGAGGATCAGAAGAAACTGTTCTTCGAATATGAATGCAGGGGTCAGAAGCCTGCTAAGCAGCAAACGCGCTGAGAAAAATTCCATTAAGTATAGGGTGGCTATCCATTTGCCGTCTTCAGGTGGTCAAGCCCAGAGGTGGTGCTTGATCACCTGGCCCCCCGGTGATGACGTTGAGGCAAAGCACGTTCTATCCCGCTCGAACGATTGTGGAATCTAAGGCTACCGGATAGCTTGTAGATCACTGACGATAGCTCTCACAGAGACGCCGACATGTCCCTTGCAGCTCAAGAGCGTAGTGCTCTCTCAGCGTTACTTGCACGCACAGCTGACAATTCTGCTTTCTACACGCTGCTCACAGCGGCTGACGGGTTGCGCGAGATCAATGAGCTGGCAGGCCTTACGGCTGACCCTCGGTATCGTTTGGTTCGTGTTGATCGTCGGCTGGGACCGGCAAAGAATGAGTTCGAAATCGCCCTGGTCGACGATATCGAGATGTCAGTGGCCTTTTACGACAAGGTCACGCTCGTGTCTGTCCCAGGAGTCAGTAGCCGACTCCTTGCGCGCAACTCAATCTGGCGATCGGCGAGTAGCCGTCATTCCCTAGCTCTCCGCGATATTTCACAGAAGGTGTTTTTCAACTACATCGTTCAGCACTACGACATCTTTCTAGCAGCGGACACGATGACAGATGGCGGCAATTTTAATTGGCACCGCCAGGTCTCTAGGGCGATTGAGAACGGTCTCTACGCCTTCGTCTACGACCCGACGACGCAAGCCCTTCAGTCAATTCCAACGCAGGGCGCGCTCAACGATTTACTGGATCTGGCATGGTCTGATGCCAATCATGAGGCCTTGCGAGCCGTTATCTCGCTTTCTCCTCTGGCCAGTCGTCTGGAAATAAAAGATAAGCCCTTGTAGCGCTCCCTGTAGGTTTTGAAAGCTGGTGACCGTTGCAGAGGACCTACGTCAAGTCACTTACTGCAGCATCTGAGATGATGGGGCTTGACCATGGTCCGGAGGGAGTGAAATGAAAGCCCATGCAGAGCGCTTGTGGGATGTAGTCATCATTGGCGGAGGACAAGCCGCGCTGGCAACGGCGTACTTCCTGCGCCGAACAGATCTCTCGTTCATCATCCTTGATGCCGAGCAGGGCCCCGGCGGTGCTTGGCGACACGGCTGGAATTCCTTGCGGCTGTTCTCACCGGCCACCTGGAGTTCCATTCCCGGTTGGATGATGCCACCTGTCCAGGATGGCTATCCGTCTCGCGAGCATGTCATCGACTACCTCACCCAGTATGAGGCGCGCTATCAGTTTCCAATCGAACGGCCTGTGCGCGTCACCTCGATCGAGCGCGTTGCCAGCGCTCTACGTGTCCATTCAGAGTCTGGCCATTGGGATGCCAAAGCTGTGGTCAGTGCCACAGGTACCTGGAGCAACCCGAACATACCTGGCTACCCCGGCGCTGAGCTGTTCCGTGGCCAACAGCTGCATTCGGCGGACTACGTTGAACCTCAGGCCTTCTCTGGCAAGCGCGTGCTGGTCGTTGGCGGCGGCAACTCCGGCGCGCAGATTCTCGCAGAGGTTTCCAAAGTAGCGGACGCGACCTGGGTAACCCCCACCGATCCACTCTTCCTACCTGACGATGTAGATGGCCGAGTGCTGTTCGAGCGGGCCACGGAGCGCTGGAAAGCGCAGATGGAGGGGCGTGTCATTGAGCAGCCGGTCGGTGGGTTGGGCGACGTGGTCATGGTCCCGCCTGTGGTGGAGGCGCGTGAGCGAGACGTTCTGCACGCGGTTAGACCCTTCGTTCGTTTCACCCCTGACGGTGTGGTCTGGGCAGACGGCTCGGAGACCGCAGTGGATGCGGTGATCTGGTGCACGGGGTTCAAACCCGCCTTGGGACACCTCGCCAGCCTTGGGGTTGTTACTGAGCAAGGACGTGTAGAGGTCGAAGGGACCCGATCTGTGAGTGAGCCCAGGCTGTGGCTGGTCGGCTATGGCGAGTGGACAGGTTCTGCATCAGCAACCTTGATCGGGGTGACCCGCACAGCGCGCAGTACTGCAGCTGAAATCGAGCAGGTTGTGGTGAAAGCGGAGGCCTGATGGCCTCCGCATTTCCTCACTGATCAGTTTGCCTGGTGTGCCATTTCACTGTGCCTGGGCAGTGCGATTGAGATGAGTGCGGCGGCCAACACGAAGATGCTGGAAACCCACAAACAAGCCTCCAACCCATAGGCCTGAAACACCCAACCTGACAGCAGCGTGCCGACCAGGCGACCCAGGGCGTTGGACATGTAGTAGAAGCCCACATCCAGGGAGACGCCGTCTTCCTTGGCGTAGCTGACGATCAGGTAGCTGTGCAGCGATGAGTTCACGGCGAACAGCACGCCGAACAGCATCAACCCACCCAGCAACACTATCTGCGCCGACCAGCCTGCCGACAGACCCACGGCAATGAGCGCAGGCAGCCCGGCCAGGGCGATTGCCCAGACGAAGGCGGCTCGGCCGTCGGGCACATGACCACGCTTCTTGCCGGTGATGTGGGGGGCAAACGACTGGACGATGCCATAGCCGATGACCCACGCGGCCAAGAAGCCACCGACCAGCCAGAAATCCCAGCCAAACGCAGAGCTCAGGTACACCGGCAGAGCCACCACGAACCAGACATCCCGCGCACCGAACAAAAACAGCCGTGCAGCCGAGAGGATGTTGATGGCCCGGCTCTTGGACAGCATGTCGCGGAACTTCGGCTTTGCCTTGGCCTTGCCCAAGTCCTTTTTCAGCAGGATCAGACTGCCGATCCAGATCAGGGCCAGCACCGCCGCCATGGCCAGTACCGCCTGGCTAAAACCGAGCAGCGCAAGCAGTGCTCCCCCGAGGAAGAAACCCACGCCTTTGAGCGCGTTTTTCGAGCCCGTCAGGATGGCCACCCATTTGTAGAGGGTGCCTTGCTGGCTGTCCGGCACCAGGAGCTTGATGGAGCTCTTGGCGCTCATCTTGTTCAGGTCCTTGGCGATGCCGGAGAGCGCCTGGGCGGCCATCACCCACGGCACCGTCAATGAGGCTGCTGGTACCGTGAGCATCAGCAGGGCAACGACCTGCATGCCAAGGCCGATGTTCATGGTGCGGTTGAGCCCCAGGCGGGCGCCGAGGTAGCCGCCCACCAGGTTGGTGATCACGCCGAACACTTCGTAGAACAGGAACAGCGCCGCGATCTGCAGCGGCGTGTAGCCCAGCGAATGGAAGTGCAGTACCACCAACATGCGCAATGCGCCGTCGGTGAGGGTGAAGGCCCAGTAGTTGCCGGTTACCAGCAGGTACTGACGCACTTCCGCAGACAGGGCTGAGAACGCCTTCATGATCGCCGTTTACTCCGCTGCGCCGACCAAGCGTGCCAGTTCCGCTGCACGGTTGGCGTAGCCCCACTCGTTGTCGTACCAGGCGTAGATCTTCACCTGGGTGCCGCTGACTACCATGGTCGACAACGCATCGATGATTGAGGACCGTGGATCGGTGCGGTAGTCGATGGACACCAGAGGGCGTTCTTCGTAGCCCAGGATGTCCTTAAGCGGCCCTTCGGCAGCGGCTTTCAGCAGCGCGTTGACCTCTTCAGCCGTCGTCTCACGTTCCACTTCGAACACGCAGTCGGTCAGCGAGGCGTTGGCCAGCGGTACACGCACGGCGTGACCATTCAGCTTGCCGCGCAGTTCGGGGAAGATCTCGGCGATTGCGGTGGCCGAGCCTGTGGTGGTCGGGATCAGGCTCATGCCTGAGGCACGGGCACGACGCAGGTCCTTGTGCGGTGTATCGAGGATGCTCTGGGTATTGGTGAGGTCGTGAATGGTGGTGATCGAACCGTGGCGGATGCCTAGGTTCTCGTGAATCACCTTGACCACCGGGGCCAGGCAGTTAGTGGTGCAGGAGGCGGCGGTGACGATACGATGCTGCGCCGGCTCGAACAGGTGCTGGTTGACGCCCATCACCACGTTCAGTGCGCCTTTCTCCTTCACTGGAGCGCAGACAACCACACGTTTGACGCCCTGATCCAGGTAGGCCTGGAGCACGGCTACCGACTTCATCTTGCCGCTGGCCTCGATGACCAGGTCGCAGCCCGACCAGTCGGTGTCCGCGATGGTCTTGTTCGCGGTGACCTTGATGTGCTTGCCCTCGATCACTACCGCGTCGCCTTCTGCGCGGGCTTCACGGTGCCAGCGTCCGTGGATCGAATCGAAGTTGATCAGATGGGCATGGGTCTCGGCGTCACCGGCCGGGTCATTGATCTGCACAAACTCGAATTCCGGCCAGTCCCAGGACGCGCGAAGCGCCAAGCGACCAATACGGCCAAACCCATTGATACCTACTTTGATAGCCATGCTCTTGTTCTCGGATCGCGATTAGCAAAAGGTCAGAGGGTGTCGTTGAACTGGTTGATGTACCCAACGTGCGCAGGGTTCTGGATCGCACGTGGGCGCAGGGCCTGGACCTGGGCAACAGCTTCCTGCACAGGAATGCCGCACTCGATCATCAGGCGGGCCGCAAACAGGCCGGTGCGGCCAGAGCCGCCCTTGCAGTGAATAGCGATCGTCTTACCGGTCATCACCAGCTCTTTCAGGCGATCCCGGTGAGTTTCCCAGGCGGCAGCAAACGGCTCACCGGGTGCTTCGTCGTCCTCGACCGGCAGGTGAAACCATTCGAGGCCCAGCAGTTGGCACTCCTCGGGAAGCAGATCGATCTCGTTCTGCAGCAGTTCTTCACTCGGCATCAGGGTTACCAGCGCGCTCGCGCCGGCATCGCGCAGCGTTGCCAGAGCCTGAGATACCGATGTCTCCTTGGTACCGGGGCACGGAGTGAAGATCAGCTGGCCGACCAGTTCGGAATTAGCCAACACGGAATACGGGTGCAATTGCATGCTCACAAAGCCTCAAATGGATCGTTGATTGACACGCTTGGATAGTTCTTCAGCCGACTCTTTACGTTCGGAGTAGCGATCGACCAGGTAGTCGGAGCGATCACGAAGCAGCAGGGTGAACTTCACCAGCTCCTCCATCACGTCGACGACACGGTCGTAGTACGAAGAGGGCTTCATGCGGCCCGACTCGTCGAATTCCAGGTAGGCCTTCGGCACGGACGACTGGTTAGGGATGGTGAACATGCGCATCCAGCGGCCGAGGACGCGCAGCTGGTTGACCACGTTGAACGACTGCGAGCCGCCGCAGACCTGCATCACCGCGAGGGTTTTGCCTTGAGTGGGGCGCACGGCGCCCATGCTCAGTGGAATCCAGTCGATCTGCGACTTGAACACGCCGGTCATTGCACCGTGGCGTTCTGGCGAGCACCAGACCATGCCTTCGGACCACAGCACCAGATCGCGCAGCTCCTTGACCATGGGGTGGTCATCGGGCACGTCATCCGCCAGTGGCAGCCCGGTCGGATTGAAGATCCGCGTCTCGGCACCGAAGTGCTCCAGCAGGCGTGCCGCTTCTTCCGTCAGCAGGCGGCTGAACGAGCGTTCGCGGGTCGATCCGTACAGCAGCAGGATGCGAGGCTTATGAGTGGACTTTTGCTCGACTGCCAGCTTGTCTGCTGTCGGCAGGTCGACCAGATCGTTGTCGATATTGGGGATGTGGTGTTCGGTCATGATTTACTCCTGAGACAAGGCACCGGATGGCTGATCGAACCAGCGGCGCTTGAGCCACAAGGCCACGCCCACCAGTGAGATCAGTACCGGCACTTCCACCAAGGGCCCGATGACGGTGGCAAACGCGACCGGCGAGGCAAGACCGAAGGTGGCGATGGCCACAGCAATGGCCAGTTCAAAGTTGTTGCTTGCTGCGGTGAACGCCAGCGCAGTGGTGCGCGGGTAGTCGGCCTCCAGCAGCTTGCCCATCCAGAAGCTGATGAAGAACATCACCACGAAGTAGATGGTCAGCGGGATAGCGATGCGCAGCACATCCAGCGGCAGTTGCAGCACCATGTCGCCTTTCAGGCTGAACATGGCGACGATGGTCAGCAGCAATGCCACGAGGGTCAGCGGGCTGATCTTCGAGATGAAGCGCTCCTGATACCAGGTCTCGCCCTTGCTGCTGATCAGGATCTTGCGGGTCAAGAAACCAGCCAGGAACGGGATACCCAGATAGATCAGTACCGATTGGGCGATTTCGAGGAAGCTGGTCTCGATGACGCTACCTTCAAGGCCAAACAGTGGCGGCAGCAGGCCCAGGAAGATCCAGGCGTACACGCTGAAGAACAGGATCTGGAAAATGCTGTTGAAGGCGACCAGACCGGCCACGTACTGGTTGTTGCCACCGGCGATCTGGTTCCACACCAGGACCATGGCAATGCAGCGTGCCAAGCCGATGAGGATCAGGCCGGTCATGTACTCAGGCTTATCGGAAAGGAAGACAACGGCCAGCCCGAACATCAGGACCGGGCCGATCACCCAGTTCTGGATCAGCGACAAGGTGAGGATGCGTTTGTCCTTGAAGACCTGCGGCAACTCCTCGTATTTCACCTTCGCCAGAGGTGGGTACATCATGACGATGAGGCCAATGGCGATGGGTATGTTTGTCGAGCCTACCGACAGGCTGTTCAGCCACGCTGGAAAACCCTGGAACAGACTACCCAGACCAATGCCTAGGCCCATGGCCAGAAAGATCCAGACCGTCAGGTAGCGGTCGAGGAATGAAAGTCGGCTTTTGCTCATGGTGGATCTCCCTAAACGTCAGAGCGTTCCGATGCGGGCCAGCTCGACCTTGAGCTGGGCGGCATCCATTTGGTCGAAAGGCAGTGCGATGAATGCCTTGAGGCGTCGCTTGATCTGCTCAAGCGTGTTGTCGAACGCCGCGTCCAGCTCGGCGGCGCTACCGTGCAAATCCGAAGGGTCAGAAAGTCCCCAGTGGGCTTTCACTGCTGGTCCGAAGAACACGGGGCAGGCTTCGCCAGCGGCCTTGTCGCATACGGTGATGACAAAGTCCGGTGCCAGCTCGGCATGCGCGTCACTGGACTTGCTGTTGAGGCCCTCGGTGGAGATACCGGCACGCCGCAGCGCGGTGATGGACAGCGGGTGCACCTCACCCTTTGGCTGGCTGCCGGCGCTGTAGGCCTTCATGCCGGCCGGGGCCAGATGATTGAAAACAGCCTCGGAGAGGATGCTGCGGCAGCTATTGGCGGTGCAGAGGAACAGAACATTCATCGGTTTTTCTCGGCAATGATCAGCAGCAGGAGGCGACGCGTTGAGGGCGGTCACCCATGGTGTCCAGTCGTTTGGTGCTAGTACTTAGCCATTCGCGGTTGGCTTCCAGCGTCGTCGCCAGGACCTCACGTACCCAGGCAGGAAGGGATGGATGCAGCCGGTAATAAACCCACTGGCCCTGACGGCGGTCTTCCAGCAGGTCACAGGTGCGCAGTTGCGCCAGGTGGCGGGAAACCTTGGGCTGGCTTTCTTCCAGCGCGCAGGTCAGTTCACAGACGCAGAGTTCTTCCTCGCGAGCGATCAGCAGCATCATCCGAATGCGGTTCTCGTCGGCGAGGCATTTGAAAACCTTGGTGGGGGTCAGCGAGTCAGTCATAGCAATTCTCAGTGTTTGGTTTTCACCAGGACGAACATCTTGATGCGCTCATGTATCTCGTGAAGCGTGTGTCGGAAGGCATCGTGTTGGTCACTGGTGACAGGGTCTTCGAAGTTCCACGCCAGAAACTCGCCGAAGGCAGGCAACGCATGGCACTCATGGGCCGCCTTGTCGCAGAGCGTAATCACATAGTCGAAGCGCTCACCGGCGAACTCATCGATGGACTTGCTGTGCAAAGCGCTGGTATCGATAGCGAGGTTTTCGAGGGCGGCATAGGTACGCTGGTCGACCTCGCCAGGCTGGGTCCCGGCGCTGAAAGCCTCAAAGCGAACAGGGTCCGTGTGGCGGAGCAATGCTTCGGCGAGCTGGGAGCGTGCGGAGTTTGCGGTGCAAACGAACAAGACGCGGATCTTGCCAGCCATCACTTGTAATCCTGCGTGTATATGGTTTTTCGAATATACGCTTTTTCGAATGTGTCGCAACCCCTCGGTGATGGGTGGCTTTACATGTGCGCGTTCACGCACATATATTGGCCGCATGACGACCAACCAAAACCTCCGTGCTCAAGCCATCGACGCCGCCATCGAGTCGCTGGACGAGGCCTTCTTCAAAGCGCTTTGCGAGCCTTCCAGAGTCGCGGTTTTCAAGCGCGTGCTTTTGCTCGGCCGGGCTGATGTCGGCGAAATCGCCAAAGAGCTGCCACAAGAGCGCTCGGTGATCTCCAGGCACCTGCAGGTATTGCATGACGCCCAGATCGTGAAGGCCACCAAGGTGGGCAGGCAGGTGTTCTATGAAGTGAATGGTGGAGCGATCGTCGAGCGACTGGAGGGCCTGCTCCAGCGAACCAAAGGTCTGGTTTCGCTGTGCTGTCCGTAGCCCGGCCTTTTTTTGTCCCTATATATGCATGAGTGCGCACATATGAATGATTCGAATCGCGTTCTGGATGTGGTCGTCATCGGTGGTGGGCAAGCAGGTTTGGCGACTGGCTGCCAATTGCAGCAGCAAGGATTGGAATACCTCATCTTGGATGAGCAGACATCCCCAGGCGGGAACTGGCGTAACTACTACGAAAGCCTGCAGCTGTTCTCACCAGCTGAGTACTCTGCGCTACCGGGGCGTGCGTTTCCTGGCGATCCCAAGGGCTACCCGTCGCGAGACGAAGTGGTGCAGTACCTGGAGGCATACGCCGCCGAGTTTCAGCTGCATTTTCAGGGCGGTACCCGTGTGGTGGCGGTCGTACAGAAGGACAAGGCATTTGAGGTTCGCACCGCCAACGGAGCGACTTTCACTGCGCGTGCTGTGGTAGTGGCATCAGGGGGTTTCAGCCGTCCTTTCATGCCTGACATTCCTGGGCTGGAGAACTTTTCAGGACACTGCCTGCATAGCTCCGCTTATCGAACACCTGAGGCCTTTGCCGGCCAGCGTGTTGTCGTTGTGGGGGCAGCGAACTCGGCTGTTCAGATTGCCTATGAGCTTGCCGGCGTTGCACAGGTAGTGCTGGCTACCCGCGAGAAGATCCGCTTCTTCCCTCAGCGGATTCTGGGGCTCGATTTTCATGCCTGGCTGAAATTCACCGGGTTGGGGCAAACACGATGGTTGAGTGATCAAAGCACTCCAGTGCTCGACACCGGCAAGTACCGAAAGGCACTTAGCAGCGGCAGAATTCAGCGCAGAGCCATGTTCCAGCAGGTACTGCCCGACGGTGTGATTTGGCCAGACGGAAGCAGCACCCAGATTGACGCGCTGATATTCGCAACAGGATTTCGCCCTAACCAGGAGTTTCTGGCGCAGCTCCCTGTCGTTGACCGGCACGGGCGTACGCTACAGCGAAGCGGCGTGGCAATTCAGGTGCCTGGCTTGTACTTCGTGGGTCTGCCCAAGCAAAGAAATTTCGCCTCGGCAACGCTGAGGGGCGTGGGTGCTGACGCGAGATATCTGATGCCTCTTATGCTTCAACACCTGGGAAAGGTTGCCCAACCAGCCGTCAAAACTCAGTTTGGTACTGGTTGAGTTTATGTTCATAGCCTTGGCCTGAACGTAAGGCTGACGGCACCCCTTGCATTCTGATTTAGATACCTGGCAGACCCTTTTCACCGCAATGGATGGACAGAGCCTGCTACAGGGGAACTAACTGAAAAGCGCCCAGAAACGGCTGAAGTTGACAGTAGCAATGGCAAGGCCGCTGAGCACGATCACGGTTGTGTAGATTGGGTGGTCTTTGACGATCTCAACCAAAACTACAGGGTGCACCCCGTTCCGCTCGTACCATTTGGATTTTGTCTTCAGAGACTTGTCATGCGTCCTTTCGAAGAAATTCGCAAACATATCGAGCTTTCTTAGCGTCGATTGATGCATTTTTATGTATTCAGCATTCACAAAGGCTGCTGCTTCATCAGCACCCGGCAGCGCATCTTGGTCGCTGGCATTGTTGAGCTCAGCTAACGCCATGATCCTGCCTTTCCTTCCTTTACTATCGGCATGCGGAGCGTAGCTTCTTCCGTATAAGGCGACCAGCTCACGCGCAAGGTCTACCTTTTTGTCATCCGGTAACTCTACAGGCTTGCCTCCGAGCACCCGGAATCGATGCTCGAGTGCAAAGAACCCGAAATTCTCGTCCCGCATGTTCCAATGCAGAAACCGGCAATCCTTGTGCTTATCAAGCCACTGGAAAAACCCCTTCAACATCGACTTTTCGAATTTATTGAGCTCGGCTTGCATGCTAGACAGCTGTTTACTGAGCTCTGCTTCCTTATGGATTGACCACGATTTCGTCTGACCTGTTTTTAGGTTTCGTGTGGCAATGGATGTCACACGTTTCGACTCCCCGGTATCGTTCTCGTAGAACGATTCGCAGGAATAGTGGATTACGTAGACACGGTTCGCATCGAGGTAGAGATCCTCGATTAACGCCCTGCTTCTTTTACGATCCTTTACCCGATCCAGCTCTGCTCCCACACCTTCCCCCTCAACCCAGTGCAATGTAGGCAAAGCTGGTGATTCTGCTCTCAAATTTTCGTCCCCGCTAGTTCCACTTCTGGCGTCGGACTTGTTGGTCTGCGGGGGCCGCTCTCAATCTTCAGAGGCTAAAGCGCCCCGCCAGATCTGAGCTCTGGCAGGGCTTGGTCTGCCCCTCAACTGCAGCCTTAGGTGTTGCCCACCGGTGTACAGCAGCTAACTTTTTCAACAGAAGGAACGGCCAAAGGTTTCGGTGAATCGCAGCAACTGGCCTGAGTCGCGGGCTCGGGCGCGCAGCAGTTGGACGCTTCATCTTGCTCCTCGAACTGAAGGCTGCAGACACCGGTTTCGGGCAGTTCGAGCTCGACACGCCGTGCCGCTTCCCAGTCGCCTGCAAGCCCGGCCATGATTGAGCGCACCTGCTCATACCCGGTAATCATCAGGAATGTCGGAGCACGACCGTAGCTCTTCATGCCTACGATAAAAATGCCTTCGTCGGGATGAGAGAGCTCATCGATGCCATGGGGGCGAACGGTACCGCAGCTGTGCTCATTCGGGTCGATCAACGGGGCCAACTGAACAGGGCTTTGTGTAGCCGGGTCGATAGCCAGTCGTAGCTCGCCCAGAAGCTGCAGATTAGGGCGGAAGCCCGTGGCGACGATGATCTCATCCACCTCTGGCAGAGCTTGGCCATTGCTGTGCACGACCAGCCCCTGTTCGGTCGTGTCGACCTGGCTGATGGAGATGTCCTGGTGTAGCGAGATCTTTCCTTGTTCGAGCAATGCACGGATTCGCAGACCCAGGCTGCCGCGTTCGGCCAATTTGTCATTGGCACCACCACCCAGAATTTTATCTAGCGAGTGTCCGCGAATAGCCCACGAAACCTGGGTACCGGGCAGTTGGACCAGATCCTGAAGAGCGTTGAATGCCGAGTGTCCGCCACCTACAACCAGCACTCGGCGCCCGAGATAACGATCGTGCGCATTGCCGCTGACATCGGGAATCCCATAGGCAATATGCGCTTTGGCGTTCAACTCTCCCAATGCCGGAATGCCGGATGCGCCCATCCAGTTCGGGGTCTCGTACGTGCCCGAGGCATCGATGACTGCGCGAGCCTGGATGTCTTGCTCACCCTTTGGCCCTTTAACACGCACTAGGAACGCGGCAGATTCGCGGCCTTTGGTTTTCTGCACATCAGCGCCGACTTTCGTCACAGCAGTAACGCGAGAGTCTAGATGAAGTCGTTCCTTGATGACTGGCAGCCCAGCTAGCGGGAGCAAGTAGTGATCCAGCAGTTCACGACCTGTGGGGTACGTGTCCGAATCAGGCGCTTGCCAGCCCGTTGCCGACAGTAACTTTGCAGCCTCCTTGTCTACGTTGTATTCCCACGGCGAGAACATGCTGACGTGGCCCCATTGGCGGATGCTTTCTCCAGCCTGGCTGCCTGCTTCAAAAATGAGTGGGTTCATACCCCGCGCCAGTGCGTGCGCAGCAGCCGCCAGCCCCACGGGGCCGGCGCCGATGATTACGATGGGAAGATCAGATTGGCTCATGCTCGTTCTCCTGTGTCAGGTTGGTTGGAGGGGAAGACTCGTTCAACGATGGCGCAATCAAGCCAGCGTCCTTCAAGGCATGCGTGTTTTTCATAGACGCCGACCTTTCGGAAACCGCAGGATTGGCAGAGCGCGAGGCTTGCTTCGTTGAAGGTGAAAATGCGGGAAAGGACTTTCCAGAAGCCCCGTGCTTCTGCTTCTCTCAACAGTGCGTTCAGCAGTGCCTTGCCGATGCCACGCCCACGGACATCTCGCCGCAGGTAAATCGAGAAATCAGCGATGCCGGCATAGCAGGAGCGCGCCCGGTAGCTGCTTAGGTTTGCCCACGCCACTACTGCGCCGTCCAGCTCGACGACCAGCACCGGGAAGCGAGACATATCGGCAACCCAGGGCTGTACATCCATAGCGGTCCGAGGCTGGGTCTCAAACGTAGAGCTACGGTCATCGATCCCTTGGTTGTAAATCTCGGCGATGGCCTGAACATCACCGAGCTGAGCGGGGCGAATGTGCATCTGGCTTCCTTTTTAAGTTGGTAGTAACAACAATTTAGATAAAAAAGGGAGATCTCTCCCTCATTATTCTTGCGGCTTCGCTGGGCAACTCTCGTTTGCCAAGCCACAACGTACCTCAGCAGCGCGGGTCAGCTGCCGCAGGAGCGTCAGGGCTCCCAGGCGTACTTCCGGTGCCATGCAACTGATCATCGCCTTTTCTTCATTGATGAGATCATCGCGGATGCGCTCATACAGGTCGGCACCGGCTTCGGTAGCCTGGACCCGCACGGCACGGCGGTCTTCCGGATCTTCCACGCGGGAGACATACCCTTTGCGCTCCAACGTATCGACGACACGGCTAGCCGTACTCTTGTCCAGGAACATTTCCTCGGCCAGCGCCTGCAGACGTAGTGGTCCCTGCTTCACCAAGGTCTCGATGGCGTAGCACTGGGTGACGGATACGTCGTAGCAGCAGATGCGATCGCGATCCCTGAACTGGTAGACGCGCACCAGCTGGTTCAGGGCTTCGTAGAGGTCTTCAGCATCACGGCTAAGGTCGTCGTTGTGCTTGTTCAGCATGTCATTTCCAGTTAGTTGTTACCTGCAACAATATGGGCGATGAGCGCGCTCGTCAACTGACCGGTCATCAGATTGACCTTTCAGAGCTCCGTCGACTACATTGGTTGTTACTAACAACCATAACGAGGACTGTCGTGACTCGACATGAACCGCCCCTGCCAGCTAACGTGGGTCGCACTCGGTTGGTGTTCACCTTGGGTATCACCCAGATCTTGGCTTGGGCGTCGACGTTCTACCTCCCGGCGGTCCTGGCAGGTCCAATTGCTCGCGATATGGGCTGGTCTCTATCGTTTGTCGTGGGCGGACTGTCTTGGGGCATGCTAGTTGCTGGTCTCTGCTCTCCGCTGGCTGGCCGATCGATTGACCGTCGCGGCGGGCGCTCGGTCCTTGTTTTCAGCTCGCTGATGCTGGGTGCAGGGCTCATGGTGATGTCGATCGCCAGCTCTCTGTGGCTCTATTACCTGGCTTGGTCGCTCCTCGGCGTAGCCATGGCCACGGGTTTGTACGACGCGGCCTTTGCCACTCTTGGGACGTTGCTGGGAGAGCGTGCGCGGGGTGCAATAACGGGGCTGACCTTGATTGGCGGCTTTGCCAGTACTGTTGGATGGCCCGCGTTGGCGGCACTGGAGTCATGGATAGGCTGGCGGGACACCTGCTTGGTACTTGCTGCGATACATGTTGTGGTTGGCTTGCCTGTTCATTGGTTGGCGGTGCCGAAACCGCTCGGCTCAGGAAAAGAGTCAACCTCGGAAGAGCTGGCTTCGGTGACGCTCGATGAACGTAGCCGCCGCCTTTTCTGGCTTGTTGCAGGTCTGCTGACGGTAGTCGCCTTCGTCATGGCCAGCCTCTCGGTTCACCTGCTCGCGGCACTCAAGCAACTGGGCCTGCCAACGGTCACGGTATTGGCAGTCGGGATGGTCATTGGACCGGCCCAGGTGGTTGCCAGGGTGCTGGAATTTTCGATTGCCCGGCATCTTCATCCGAGCTGGTCGGCTCGCGTCGGTGTGATGGTAAGCCTCATCGGCATCTGCCTGTTTATCCCAGGTGTGCCTTGGCTGGCATTTCCTGGAGCGGCACTTTACGGCGCGGGTATGGGGATTTTGACCATCGCCCGTGGCACATTGCCGTTGGTGCTTTTTGGCCCCCAGGGATATGGCGCCCGGATGGGAGCACTGGCGCGGCCCATGCTTCTCGCACAGGCCGCAGGGCCATTTGCTGCAGCTTTTGTGTTGAGCGCTCAGGGCGCCCCTGTGATGCTTTTGCTAATGGCGATTATGGTGGCGGTGGCGCTGTGGGGTAGTTGCTACCTGCCTACTAGGTCTGATCCCTAGCAGCAAGCCCGAAATCATCCGCGGGCTGTTGCGGGTCAGCCTCGAACATGTTGACCGTGCGCCGCTCCTGCTTGAGGTAAGTGATGGTCATGAAGAAGAACGTTTCGCAAAGCTGTAGTCAGTTACAACCCTGGTTTGCCCATTGGTAGCGTTGCTCTAGGGGCCGTCGTCATACTGGGGGCTAGCCTACCCGTAATGATGGACGCATTCATGAGCCAGGAGCCAGCCCTCCCCGAGCAGTACGCACAGCTTCGCCAACTAAGTGACAACGCCCCAGGGCCGCTGAAACGTAAGCGGGGGTTCGATTTTGAGCGCGTGTTAAAGCGACTACTGGACGCGGATGGTCTAGAGCCTCGATCTAGCTACAAAGCAAAGGGGGAGCAAATTGATGGCTCGTTCTACCTGGACGGGACCTTCATTCTGCTGGAAGCGAAATGGCACGCAGATCCGATACCTGCTTCCACGCTTTACCAGTTTAAAGGCAAGGTGGACGGTAAGCTCGTTGGTACGCTTGGTGTCTTCATATCAATGTCAGGCTATTCCGAGGATGCCGTCGATGCGCTGACAGCAGGGAAGTCGCTGAACCTGATCCTGTTCAACAAAGAGGATATAGACGCCGCCATCGCTGGAAAACAGGGCTTCAAGACCATTTTGAAAGCCAAACTGCGTAAGGCTGCCGAAGAAGGATTGGTGTACTACCCGACCGCAATCGAGTTGGTGGAAAGCGCTGGCACGGAAGGAGTGGCAGTTGAACGCCTTCACTTCGATCGCATGACAGACAGGGTGATTGGCCGACCAGACTCGTCATCAGCTGACCTCATTATTGTCTGCGAGGGGGACTCAGATAGAGAGGTTCTGGCTCATCTCGCGCAGCGAATTCTGGAGCATTCACCGTCATCAAAGAAAATCGAGGTGATTTCAGCATTGGGCAAGATCGGTGTTCCCAAAATCGTTAACAGCCTCCTGATGAGTCAGCCCGAAGTCAGGGTTTTGGCTGTGGTGGATAGTGACAACGATATCGAAGGCACCAAGTCGATGCTCGATGAAATCATCACCTATACCAATTGGGCGCCCGTCATCATCCATCCCAGACTCGGACATTGGCTAGGGCTTACTAGGGAGCATGGGAGACGCTATCCGAGCTTCGAGGCCTACAGCAAAGCGCTTTTGAAATTGGACATGAGAGAGCTGCGGGCTACCGACCCTGTGTTCCAGCTGTTCTATGACGAGGTCAGCGCGATCTGATCGCGAGCTAGTAGCCTCCGCTTGCTGAATCGTGAATGATCGTTCGGTCCGCGACTGCCTCGATGGTGCTGCAGGTAGCGTGGTAAGTGGCTGCGACAGCTTTAATTCTCTAGCACGACCTGTGGGCTGAGCATTTTCGCCATTTGCGACAGCTTTGCGGTTTCCTCGTAATGGGGGAAGAGCCCCATGATGCGGGCCTCCTCTGCGACAGTTTTAATTCTCTAAATCCACGCGTCCCATCGCGACACAAGGCCGCTCCCACAGGGAATCGCGTTCCCCTGTGGGAGCGGCCTTGTGTCGCGATGGGCTGCAATGCAGCCCACGGCTATCTCGCATCAGATCTGCATCGCCATCCCGTCCACATTCATCGCTGCCTGGCGCAAGGCCTCGGAGCGGGTGGGGTGGGGGTGGCAGGTGAGGGCGATGTCTTCCGCCGAGGCCGAGAACTCCATGGCCACGCAGAACTCACCAATCATCTCGCTGACACTTGGGCCCACCAGGTGCACACCCAGCACTTCATCGGTCTCGGCGTCGGCGATGACCTTGGCGAAGCCTTCGGTCTCGTGGTTGATCTTGGCGCGGCTGTTGGCCGTGAACGGGAACTTGCCGACTTTATAGGCACGCCCTTCGGCCTTGAGCTGCTCTTCGGTCTTGCCCACGGTGGCCAGCTCCGGGCGGGTGTAGATCACACCAGGGATAAGGTTGTAGTTGACCTCATGGGGCTTGCCGGCGATGCGTTCGATGCAGGCCACCGCTTCGTCTTCGGCTTTGTGCGCCAGCATCGGGCCGGAGGTGACGTCGCCAATCACCCAGATACCCGGCACGGCAGTGCGGTGGTGGTCGTTGCCGAGCATGCCGCGCTTGTCGGTCTCCAGGCCCACGCTTTCCAGGTTCAGCCCTTTGGTATAGGGGCGGCGACCGATGGCGACCAGTACGTAGTCAGCCTGCAGCGTTTCTGCGGTACCGCCAGCGGCTGGCTCCAGGGTCAGGCTCACGCCATCGGCGCTGGCGTTGGCCTGGGTCACCTTGCTGCCCAGCTTGAATACCATGCCTTGCTTGGCCAAGGCCTTCTGCAGGGTCCTGGCGGTTTCTTCATCGGTGCCTGGGCAGATGCGGTCGAGGTATTCGATGACCGTGACCTGGCTGCCCAGGCGACGCCATACCGAACCCAGCTCGAGGCCGATCACGCCGGCGCCGATGACGACCAGGTGCTTGGGCACCTGTGGCAGCGACAGCGCGCCGGTCGAGTCGATGATGCGCTGGTTGTCGATGGTCACGCCCGGCAGCGGGGTAGGCTCGGAGCCGGTGGCAATGACGATGTCCTTGGCTTGCAATGCGGTTTCGCTGCCGTCCTCAGCCTTGACCACGACCTTGCCGACACCATCCAGGCGGCCCCAGCCCTTGATCCAGTCGACCTTGTTCTTGCGGAACAGGTACTCGATGCCCTTGGTCAGGCCGGTCACGCTCTCGTCCTTCTGTTTCATCATCTGGGCGAGGTTTAGGGTAGGTTTGACTTCGATACCGAGGTGGGCGAACTCGTCACCGCTGGCGGCTTCGTACAGCTCGGAAGCATGCAGCAACGCCTTGGAGGGCATGCAGCCCACGTTCAGGCAGGTGCCACCCAAGGTCGAGCGGCCCTCCACGCAGGCTACGCTCAGGCCCAGCTGGCCGGCACGGATGGCTGCGTTGTAGCCGCCAGGGCCACCGCCGATGATCACCACGTCATAGGATTTCATGGGTTCAACTCCAGGATGAAGAAGCGCAAGAGGGGCACAAGGTTAAGCTGAGATGCAAAAATTGTATACAATCTGCTGTATGGATAAGATCAGTCGGTTCTAGACCATGGTCTGGTTTAGAGGAAACATCCCACGAATGAACTACTCTGATCCGGCGACGTTCGAAATATAAGGCGTCGTGGCCAAATACGGACAGGAGGGTCGTTCATGCTTGCGCAACTTCCACCGGCACTGCAGAGCCTGCATCTGCCGCTGCGGCTGAAACTGTGGGACGGTAACCAGTTCGATCTGGGGCCTAGCCCGCAGGTCACCATCCTGGTCAAGGAGCCGCAGCTGATCAGCCAGTTGAGCCACCCGAGCATGGACCAGCTGGGCACGGCATTTGTCGAAGGCAAGCTGGAGCTGGAAGGCGACATTGGTGAAGCCATCCGCGTATGTGATGAGCTGAGCGAAGCGCTACTGACCGACGAGGACAACGTCCCACCGCAACGGCGGGCCCATGACAAGAGCACCGACGCTGAAGCCATTTCCTACCATTACGATGTTTCCAACGCGTTCTACCAGCTCTGGCTGGATCAGGACATGGCCTACTCCTGCGCCTACTTCCGCGAGCCGGACAACACGCTGGATCAGGCACAGCAGGACAAATTCGATCACCTGTGCCGCAAGCTGCGGCTGGACGCCGGTGACTACCTGCTCGACGTTGGTTGTGGCTGGGGTGGGCTGGCGCGTTTCGCTGCTCGCGAATATGGCGCCAAGGTGTTTGGTATCACCTTGAGCAAGGAGCAGCTCAAGCTCGGCCGCGAGCGGGTCAAGGCCGAGGGGCTGGCCGACAGGGTCGACCTGCAGATTCTCGACTACCGCGATCTGCCTCAGGATGGCCGCTTCGACAAGGTTGTCAGCGTTGGCATGTTCGAGCATGTCGGGCATGCCAACCTGGCGCTGTATAGCCAGAAACTGTTCGGAGCCGTGAGGGAAGGGGGCCTGGTGATGAACCACGGTATCACCGCCAAGCATGTGGATGGCCGCCCGGTCGGGCGTGGCGCTGGCGAGTTCATCGACCGCTACGTGTTCCCTCATGGCGAGCTGCCGCACCTGTCAATGATCAGCGCCAGCATCTGTGAAGCGGGGCTGGAGGTGGTGGACGTGGAAAGCCTGCGTTTGCACTACGCCAAGACTTTGCACCACTGGAGCGAGAACCTGGAGAACCAGTTGCACAAGGCAGCGGCGCTAGTGCCCGAGAAGACCTTGCGCATCTGGCGCCTGTACCTGGCCGGGTGTGCCTATGCCTTCCAGAAGGGCTGGATCAACCTGCACCAGATACTGGCCGTGAAGCCCTACGCCGATGGGCACCATGATCTACCCTGGACGCGTGAAGACTTGTATCGCTGAATTGCAACCAAGCACGCAAGCGCGACACCATACCCTGTGGGAGCGGGTTTACCCGCGAATGCGTCGGTACAGCCACTGACGTCTTCGCGGGTAAACCCGCTCCCACAAGGGCCGCGATACCTTGCGAGGTGCGCAGACGCATCACAGAATCGGCGAAATCAGCCGCGCAATCCGCATCCCCAGTTGCTGCAGCCGATGGGTATCGCGGCTGTCCTCTGCAGTAATTTCCCGTGCCTGTTCAAAGTCATTGATCAGCATGTTCTCGACCTGGTCGGCGAAGCCGCGGTCGACCGTCAGCAGGGTGATCTCGAAGTTCAGGCGGAACGAGCGGTTGTCCAGGTTGGCACTGCCGATCGCACTGACATCGTCATCCACCAGCACCACCTTCTGGTGCAGGAAGCCCGGTTGATAGCGGAACATGCGTACACCCGCACGTACCGCTTCGAAGGCGAACAGACTGGAGGCGGCATAGACGATGCGATGGTCTGGACGTGACGGGATCAGCACGCGCACATCGACCCCACGCAGTACCGCCAGGCGCAGGGCGGCAAACACCGCCTCGTCGGGGATGAAGTACGGGCTGGTGATCCACACGCGCCGGGTGGCTGAATGAATAGCCTCAAGAAAGAACAGCGAGCAGGTTTCCTGTGGGTCGGCCGGGCCGCTGGCCAAGGCTTGGCACAGCACGCCGTTGTCCGGGTAGGCGTCCGGCAGGATCAGCGGCGGTAGCTGGCGCGCGGCCCAATACCAGTCCTCGGCGAACGACTCCTGCAGGCAGGCCAGCACCGGCCCGCTGATCTGCACATGGGTGTCGCGCCAGGGTGAGAGCTGCGGGTCGCCACCAAGGTACTCATCGCCCACGTTATGCCCGCCGATGAAACCGAGCAGGCCATCCACCACCACGATCTTGCGGTGGTTGCGGAAGTTCACCTGGAAGCGGTTGAACCAGCCACGACGGGTAGCGAAGGCATGGATCTGTACACCACCGTCACGCAGTAGCTGGCTGTAGCTGGCCGGCAAGGCATGGCTGCCGACGCGGTCGTACAGCACGAACACCTGCACCCCCTCGGCGGCTTTGCGCAGCAGCAGTTGCTGCAACGCCTTGCCCAGGCTGTCGTCATGGATGATGAAGAACTGCACCAGCACCACGGCGCGGGCTTTTTCGATGGCGGCGAAGATGGCATCGAATGTCGCCTTGCCATCGATCAGCAGCTTCACCTGGTTGTTGGCAAGGCAGGGCATGCGCCCGAGCTTGGGCATGGCGCGCAGGGCCGCATAGCTTTCCGACTCGCGGGCGGTGAGGGCTTCTTCTACCCAAGGCCGCCAGTTGAGGTTGGCCATGGCCACGTGCATTTCCTGGTTGGCCTGTCGCCGGGCCTTGATATAGGCGTAGAACGAGCGGGCACCGAAGATCAGGTAAGGGATCAGGGTGAGGTAGGGGATGAAGAACAACGGCATCGCCCAGGCGATTGCGCCCTGGGCAGTGCGCACGGTGAACAGTGCGTGCAGTGCGGCGACGATACCCAGCAGATGAACCAGGCCGAGTAGATAACCGAAGAAGTAGGGGCTGTGGTAGTCCATATGCATCCTGCTGGCCGAGTACACTTGAGTAACAGAACACGTTCCCGGTCCGTCTTGCAACCTGCGGGTGGATTTGGCGTCTAAGGCTCAGCCCGGCCCGCTTGGCCGGCTTTTTTCCAGGAGCGTTCGTCCATGAAGATTCGTCTGCCACTGTTGGCGTTGGCCCTAGGTGTGAGCAGCCCGCTGGTGCATGCCCAGATGCTGCAGCCAGGTTTGTGGGAGCTGACCACCAGCAACATGCAGGTCGATGGCAAGCCGTTACCCGACATGGAGTTCATGCTCGGCCAGTTGAAGAACCTGCCGCCGGAGCAGCGTGCGATGATGGAAGGGGTGCTGGCCAAACAGGGGGTGACTGTTGGGGGCAAGGGGGTGCGCTCGTGCCTGACGCCAGAACAGGTGGCAACCAACGATATCCCGCTGCAGGACCCGAAGTCAGGTTGTACCCAGAAGATCACCGACCGCACCGGCAATGTGTGGAAATTCCAGTTCAGTTGCCCCAAGGCACAGGGCAGTGGCCAGGCGACTTTCCTCAGTGACCGGGAGTTCACCACACAGGTCAATGGCACCTTCAACGCCTCGGGTGTTCAGCAGCAAGGCAGCATGAACACCCGTGCCGTGTGGCTGGGTAATGATTGCGGTTCGGTCAAGCCGCGCAGCTGACATCCCATTGCCACTGGCTGGTCGCGACAGCGTCGTGGGCATGCAGGCTTTCTGCATGTTCCACGCGCAGCTTGAAGGCCGTGCTCCACTCTATTTGCCGTAGCGCCTTGTGCAGGCGTCGTGCGGCGTCTTCGCAGAACATCAGGTTCTGGCCGTTGGCCAAGGCAAAGGCTTGCTCGTCTGCGCGCTTTACCGCGGTCTGTACCGCTGTCCCCAGGCTGGCTTCTATGCGGTCGATCAGCTCGGTGATTGGCAGTACCTGCTGATTGCTGCGCAGCCTTACCCGGATTTGTGCGCTACTGCGTTGGCTATGGGGCGTCGCTACGATGCCTTCGGCGCTGCCAAGCCACTGCAGCACTGCAGATTTTTCGACCTGCTCAGCGCCGAAATGCGCCTGGAACTGCTGCTGAATCAGCTGCCGTGCAAGTGCAGCCGAGCATGGGCAGGTCGACGAGTAAGGCACGGAAACGGATAGTTCCACGTGGAACATTTCGTTTTCCATCCTTGCGTCGACTGTTACCGCATAGCTTTTCCAACCATCCAATGGGCTGACCAGGGCTGGCCTTTTCAGCAGATGGTCGAAGTGCAGGCGCAGATAAGCCGCAGAAGAAAGGCCTTCGTGGCTGCTCAGAAAGTGAGCCAGCAGTTGGCGGATGGCGAGCGGCGTCAGGGGCTGATGCTCCAGGGAAGCCAGGGCAAGGTAAAGCCGAGACATATGGATACCCCGTGAGCTGCCGTCTACCAGGCTTACACCGGCATCGACGGTTGCAGCCGCCGTGCGCCCTTCGAACTGCACAGGCAGGGCGATCCCGCACATACCCACCCAGTTCAACGGCAAGGCATATTCCTGGGTTTGGGCGGCAATGTCGGGGAGCTTGAGCTGGTTCATTTGGCATTCCAAACAGAAGGGGAGCACGCGTCCGTCGAGAACGGGCTTGGCGAAATTGTATTGTTACTTTATAACATTGTGCAATGCATCGTTTCGAATGCGCTCGCCTGAAGAGGTTTCGCCATGTCCAACCGTCTCCCTGTCACCGTGCTGTCCGGCTTCCTTGGTGCCGGCAAAAGCACTTTGCTCAACCATGTGCTGCGTAACCGCGACAACCTGCGGGTCGCGGTCATCGTCAACGACATGAGCGAAATCAACATCGACGCCAGCGAGGTGCAGCGCAACGTCAGCCTCAACCGTGCCGAGGAGAAGCTGGTGGAGATGAGCAATGGCTGCATCTGCTGCACGCTGCGGGAAGACCTGCTCGAGGAAGTGGCACGGTTGGCCGAAGAAGGGCGTTTCGATTATTTGCTGATCGAGTCCACCGGGATCTCGGAGCCGCTGCCGGTGGCCGAGACCTTCACCTTCCGTGACGAACAGGGCCGCAGCCTGTCCGACATGGCGCGGCTGGACACCATGGTCACCGTGGTCGATGGCCTGAACTTCCTGCGTGATTACCAGGCAGCAGACAGTCTGGCCAGCCGTGGCGAAACCCTGGGTGAGGAGGACGAGCGCTCGATCAGTGACTTGTTGATCGAGCAGGTCGAGTTCGCCGATGTGCTGTTGCTGAGCAAGATCGACCTGATCAGCCAGCACGAGCGCGAAGAGCTCATGGCCATTCTGCGCAGACTCAATGCCCGGGCGCAGATCGTGCCCATGGTCATGGGCCAGGTGCCGCTGGCGCGCATTCTCGATACCGGCCTGTTCGACTTCGACCAGGCTGCCCAGGCACCGGGCTGGCTGCAGGAGCTACGTGGCGAGCATGTGCCGGAGACCGAAGAGTACGGCATTGCCGCCACCACCTGGCAGGCCCGGCGTCCGCTTCATCCACAGCGCTTCTTCGATTTTATCCACACGCCCTGGAGCAATGGCCGACTGCTGCGTTCGAAAGGTTTTTTCTGGTTGGCCAGCAAGTACCAGGAGGCCGGAAGCTGGTCGCAGGCGGGCGGCATGATGCGCCATGGCCTGGCGGGCCGCTGGTGGCGTTTTGTGCCGCGCGAGCAGTGGCCACAGGATGTGGATAACACCGCGGCGATCATGAAAAACTGGGCTGCCGAGAGTGGTGACTGCCGCCAGGAACTGGTGTTCATCGGGCAGAACATCGACTTCGAAAAATTATCCACAGCACTTGATGCATGCCTGTTGACCGATCAGGAAATGGACTTGGGGCACATGGGCTGGTTGCGTCTGCCCGATCCGTTCGGCCCATGGCATGAGGAGGCGGCAGCATGAACCCCGCACGCAAGCCTGTGGATATCTTCCAGGTATTCGGCGAGACACCGCAGGTGCTGACCGAAGTGCTGCAGGACGGCGTGAACCTGGCGGTATGGCGCCGGCGTTTGCCGCCGCAGCTGGAGGACTTTGCCACGCTGGTAGTCGGCCTTGGCCAGCCCTTGGCAGACCAGCGCGTCATCGATGTGGACGAGCAGCACATGCCGGTACTGACCGAGTTGTTGCGCGAAGCGGCGGACTTGCACGGCTACGAGGCATTCGTGGCCGATGTGACCTGGCTGGTGGCAGCTTATACCTGCCTGGTGGGTGCGCGGCGGGTCGGTTTGCGCCTGCGGGTACTGGCTGGCCCCATGTGCCCGCGCTTTCATGTGGATAACGTGCCGCTGCGTCTGCTCACCACCTATACCGGTCCGGGCAGCGAGTGGTTGCAAGAGCACAGGAGTCAACGTGGTGAGTTACACGCAGCCCTACCTTCTGTGGATAACATCCAGCACCTGCAAGCTGGTGATGTGGCGGTGCTCAAAGGTGAGAAGTGGCAGGGCAACGAAGGTGCGGGCCTGGTGCACCGTTCGCCCGCGGGCCAGCAGGGGCGCCTGTTGCTCAGCCTTGACTGGCTGGCATGACGGCGCATAGTGAGGCATCACTATTGCCCGAAGCCACCCATGCTGCAGAACATTCCCACCCACGTGATTGCCGGCCCGTTGGGGGCCGGCAAGACCACCCTGATCCGTCATCTGCTGGCCCAGCGCCCGGCCAATGAGCGCTGGGCTGTATTGATCAACGAATTCGGCCTGGTAGGCCTGGATGCCGCCTTGCTCAGCCGTGACGAAGACGGCATCGCCATCGGCGAGGTCGCAGGTGGCTGCCTGTGCTGCGTCAATGGCATGCCGTTCCAGGTGGGCCTGGGCCGGCTGCTGCGCAAATCCCGGCCTGACCGGTTGTTTATCGAGCCGTCCGGGCTGGGTCATCCCTTGCAGTTACTTGCCCAGTTACAACAGGCTCCTTGGGCTGGAGTGCTGACAATACAGCCATTGCTGATGGTCGTGGATGCGCAGTCGATGGTCCGCAACGAGCAGCTTCCGGAGGCTCAACAGCAGGCGTTCGATGCTTCTGAAAGCATTGTTTTCAACAAATCAGAGGCTGTGAATGAAGATTATAAGTTGTTGATAAATAACAGATTATATGGAAAGAAAATATTCTGGACCGTCCAAGGGAAGCTGCCCTTTTCGGACCTTCCAACTATACCCAAGGGCATTGTCGACAGCTCGTTTGTGGATAACAGGATTGTCGACAATCCTGTAGATCCACCGGCAGCGCTATGGGCGGACCCCGGCCAGCCGATCTGTCTTGCCCAGCAGGGAGAGGGGGGTTGGAGCATCGGCTGGCGCTGGCACCCCGGGCAGCAGTTTTATCCACAGCGGCTGCAGGCGTTCCTGCGTGCCTGGCCGTGGCGACGCGCCAAAGGGGTTATCCACAGTGTGGAGGGTTGGCAATCATTCAATGGCCTGAATGGAGACATGCCCACCTGGCAGCCCAGCGACTGGCGCAGGGATACTCGCATCGAGCTGATTTTCGATCAGCCGCAATCGCAACCCGCGTTGCAAGCCGGGTTGAGCGAATGCCGCGTCAGCTGATCAGTTGCGCCAGCGGTTGTGCTCCTGGCGCCACTGCTGCATCTCGATGACATTGTCGGCGCGGGGCGGGGTCTTGATCTCGAACGGGTAGGGCGCCAGTTCGATCTGCACGCTGTGGGCGCCGAACTGGGTCACGGTACCGGGGTGGCGCTGCTCGCCGGTGACGGTGAATTCGAAGGCGTAGACGCGCGCCAGGCGCTTGCGGCCGTTGGCGTCACGGACAAAGGCGATACGCTTGAGTGCGACCGCATCGTCGAGCAGTTCGAGGTCGAGCTTGGCGCAATGCTGTTTGACCCGCTCCAGGGCTTTTTCGCGCAACCCGTGGTTGTGCCACAACCAGGCTCCTGCCGTGGCGACCAGCATCAGGACGAAGAGGTTTTCCAGGGTCAACATTTGCATATGCTCCAAACAGGTCGATCCAGCTTAACTGCGTCCCTGGCCTGTCGTACAGGTGGCAATCGAGTTCATACTGCGCTGCGCACAATCCCTGAAACAGCTTTGGAAACCTCCCGCATGAAACGTACCCCGCACCTGCTCGCCATCCAGTCCCATGTGGTGTTCGGCCACGCCGGCAACAGCGCCGCGGTGTTTCCCATGCAGCGTATCGGGGTCAATGTGTGGCCGCTCAATACCGTGCAGTTCTCCAATCACACACAGTATGGCCAGTGGGCGGGTGAAGTGCTTGCCCCGGCGCAAATTCCTGCGTTGGTGGAAGGCATTTCCAACATCGGCGAGCTGGGCCACTGCGACGCGGTGCTGTCCGGCTACCTGGGCAGTGCCGAACAAGGGCGGGCGATTCTGGCCGGCGTCGAGCGGATCAAGGCAGTAAACCCAAAGGCCTTGTACCTGTGCGACCCGGTCATGGGGCACCCGGAGAAGGGCTGCATCGTGCCAGCGGAAGTCAGCGAGTTCCTGCTCGACGAGGCGGCCGCCACGGCTGACATCCTGTGCCCCAACCAGCTGGAGCTGGACAGCTTCTGTGGGCGCCGGGCGCAGTCGCTGGAGGACTGTGTGAACATGGCCCGTAGCCTGCTGCAGCGCGGGCCGCAGGTGGTGCTGGTCAAGCACCTGGCTTACCCCGGGCGTGCCGAGGACCAGTTCGAGATGCTGCTGGTGACTGCCGAGCACAGCTGGCACCTGCGTCGCCCGCTGCTGGCGTTCCCACGGCAGCCGGTGGGGGTGGGTGACCTGACCTCAGGCCTGTTCCTGGCCCGCGTGCTGCTCGGCGACAGCTGGGTGCAGGCGTTCGAGTTCACCGCTGCAGCCGTGCACGAAGTGCTGCTGGAAACCCAGGCCTGCGCCAGCTACGAGCTGCAACTGGTGCGGGCCCAGGACCGCATCGCGCACCCACGGGTGCGCTTCGAGGCACAGCTGCTGGCGCTTTAAATGGCGTCGGTTTTCAGGTCCTGGTAGCGCTTTTCCAGTTCCTGGCGGATCTGTCGGCGCTGCTGGCCCTGCAGGAAGCGGCGCTTTTCTTCGCTGCTTTGCGGCTGGCGTGGCGGCACCGGCACCGGGCGACGGTTGTCGTCGACCGCGACCATGGTGAAGAAGCAGCTGTTGGAATGGCGTACCGAGCGCTCGCGGATGTTCTCGGTCACCACCTTGATGCCTACCTCCATCGAGGTGTTGCCGGTGTAGTTGACCGACGCCAGGAAGGTCACCAGTTCGCCCACGTGCACCGGCTCGCGGAAGATCACCTGGTCGACCGACAAGGTGACCACATAACTGCCGGCATAGCGGCTGGCGCACGCATAGGCCACTTCGTCGAGGTACTTGAGCAGGGTGCCGCCATGTACGTTGCCAGAAAAGTTGGCCATGTCCGGGGTCATCAGGACGGTCATGCTCAGCTGGGCGTTTCCAGGTTCCATAGTGTGCTCACGGTGAGGTTGCGCTGAATCGGGCGAATGGGGGGTATTATCTGCAGACACTTCTGTTCCCCTCTTTTGAATTTGCCTTCCTGATACGGGACGTTGGCTGACGCTCCATCGTCACGCCGATCATGCCATCAGCGGCGCTTTTCCAGCCGATCTGTTTCTGCATATTGCACCGCCTTTTTGCGGCGGGGTGCGATGTTAACCTGACTACGCCCATGCAACATGGGCCTTTCCTGCATTCAAAACAGTATGTACTTGCTGCTCGCTCAGGGTTGCCTTGGCAGAGGAGCGGTCTGCCCAGGCATCCAGCAACGGACGAGAAAAAGGAGTATCACGCCATGCATGCCATCAGCTTCATCCAGGACCTGGCTGTCATCATGCTGGTTGCCGGCGTGGTCACCGTACTCTTTCACCGCCTCAAGCAACCCGTGGTGCTGGGCTACATCGTCGCCGGCTTCATCATCGGCCCGCACACCCCACCGTTCGGCCTGATCCACGACGAAGACACCATCAAGACCCTCGCCGAACTGGGGGTGATCTTCCTGATGTTCTGCCTGGGGCTCGAGTTCAGCCTGCGCAAGCTGTTCAAGGTAGGCGCCACGGCGTTCATCGCGGCGTTCCTGGAAATCGTGCTGATGATCTGGATCGGCTTCGAGATCGGCCGCTGGTTCGGCTGGAACACCATGGATTCGCTGTTCCTCGGTGCCATCCTGGCAATTTCCTCGACCACCATCATCGTCAAGGCGCTCAACGACCTGAAGATGAAGAACGAGCGTTTCGCCCAGCTTATCTTCGGCGTGCTGATCGTCGAGGACATCCTCGGCATCGGCATCATCGCTCTGCTGTCGGGCATCGCCGTCAGTGGCACGGTCAGCTCGGGCGAGGTGTTCTCCACTGTTGGCAAGCTGTCGCTGTTCATGATCGTCGCGCTGGTCATCGGCATCCTGCTGGTGCCGCGGCTGCTGGCCTACGTGGCCAAATTCGAAAGCAACGAGATGTTGCTGATTACCGTACTGGGCCTGTGCTTCGGCTTCTGCCTGCTGGTAGTGAAGCTGGAATACAGCATGGTGCTGGGTGCCTTCCTGATTGGCGCGATCATGGCCGAATCGCGCCAGCTGCTGAAGATCGAGAGCCTGATCGAACCGGTACGCGACCTGTTCAGCGCCATCTTCTTCGTCGCCATCGGCCTGATGATCGACCCCCAGGTGCTGATCGACTACGCCTGGCCGATCGTGGTCATTACCTTGGCAGTGGTGTTGGGCAAGATGCTGTCATGCGGCATGGGCGCGTTCATTGCCGGCAATGACGGGCGCACATCGCTGCGGGTGGGCATGGGGCTTTCGCAGATTGGCGAGTTTTCCTTCATCATCGCCGCGCTGGGCATGACCCTGCAGGTGACCAGCGACTTCCTCTACCCGGTGGCTGTGGCGGTATCGGCAATCACCACGCTGCTGACACCCTACCTGATCCGCGCCGCCGACCCGCTGTCGCTGAAGCTGGGCAAGGTAGTGCCCAGCCGTCTGGCGCGGGTGCTGTCGTTGTATGGCGAATGGTTGCGCAGCATCCAGCCGCAGGGCGAGAGCGCCATGCTGGCGGCGATGATCCGGCGCATCCTGTTGCAGGTGGGGGTGAACCTGGCGCTGGTGATCGCCATCTTCTTCAGTGGTGGCTACTTCGCCGGGCGTATCGGCAACTGGCTCAGTGAGTGGGTCAGCGATGCCAGCCAGCAGAAAGCGCTGATCTGGGGGGCGGCGTTGTTGCTGTCGCTGCCGTTCCTGATTGCTGCCTATCGCAAGCTCAAGGCGCTGTCGATGCTGTTGGCAGAGATGGGCGTCAAGCCCGAAATGGCCGGGCGGCATACCCAGCGTGTGCGCCGAGTGATTGCCGAGGTGATCCCGCTGTTGTCGCTACTGGTGATTTTCCTGCTGCTGTCGGCGCTGTCGGCAAGCATTCTGCCGACCAGCGAGTTGCTGCTGGTGATTGCCGTGGTGGCTGCGGTGGTGGTGGCCTTGCTGTGGCGCTGGTTTATCCGCGTGCATACGCGCATGCAGATTGCCTTGCTGGAGACGCTGGAGAACAGCCGCGAGAATACGCACTGAAGGGGGCATGCTTCCTGCGCAAGATTTCACCGTCGTCCGAGGGGATGGAGCGGTAGCGATGTCGCCAGGCGCAGAAAGCCTGGCGATTTTAACTACATTGATGGCACTGGGCCATAGATTTTCCTATTCCTGTGCCGGCCTCTTCGCGGGTAAACCCGCTCCCACAGGGACTGCACAGGTGTTGAACATTGTGCAGTCCCTGTGGGAGCGGGTTTACCCGCGAGGAGGCCGGCACAGTCAGCATCAAATCAGAGGTTGGAATCAGCTCTCCAGCCAGACATCCCGCGCCCAGTGCCACACCGATTCCCAGCTGTCTTCGCCGACGATTTCCTCTTCGGCATCCCACAGCACCACGGTGCCGTCCTCTTCGACGCAGTAGTAGTTGTCGCCGTCCTGGCACAGCGGAATCAGGTCACGGGGTACGCCGGCATCCCAGGCATTGGCGGCGACGTCGGGCAGGTAGGTATGCGACTGTGGGTCGGTAACTGTCACTGGTTCCAGAGAGCCATACACCACGTCACTGACGGTCAGCAGGAACTCTTTGAACACGAACGGAATGTTGATGAACAGCTCTTCTTCGATCTCGACCAGCAGGTCCTCGTCGGGAAGCTCAAGGGGCACCGGCACTGGCTCGTTGGCTTCACGGAGTTGTTCGATCACTTCTTCCACGGTTCGCTTCCTCTGACCTAGATGACAACGCTGCGCGTTATACCCTAGTAGGCCACTCCGGCAAAAGCAAAACCCCGGGACAGGCCCGGGGTTTTTTGTGCAGCACGCAGCGATTAGCCGTTTTGACGGATACCGGCCACCAGCCAAGGCTGGTTTTCGCCCTGGGCGCGGACCATGTGCCAGCTTTCGCTGAACACTTCGCCCTGGTCGAAGCGCGAGTTCTTCGACACGCCACGGAAGGTCAGGGTGGCGTCGGTACGGTCGGCGCGGTCGTCGACACCGTCCAGCTGCACATCGAGGTTGTCGATGTAGGTGGACTGGAAGCCATCACCCAGTTCAGCGCGCTCGCGCTTGAGGAACTCGAGCATCTGCGGGGTGACGAACTCGGCGATCTTGTCCATCTCGTTGGCGTCCCAGTGCTGCTGCAGCGCCTGGAAGTGGTTGCGGGCGGCAGCCAGGAAGTTCTGCTCGTTGAACCAGGCCGGGGCGTTGATCACCGGGGCGGCTGCGGCAGCAGGTGCGGCCGAACCACCGAAGATCGACGGCTGGGCAGGCTGGGCGTGAGCTTCACGGTGCATTGGTGCATGGCCCGGCATGGCCATTTGCGGCTGCTGCTGGCGACGGCGCGCGGCGATGAAGCGGAACACCAGGAAGGCGATCAGCGCCACGATCAGGAAGTCCATGATCTGGAAGCCTTCGAAACCGTCGCCCATGAACATGGAAGCCAGCAGGCCACCGGCGGCGAGGCCGGCCAGTGGGCCCAACCAGCGCGAAGCACCGCTGGCGGCCGGAGCTGCACGGCCAGGTGCGGTCGGCGCGGCGGCAGGCGTGGTTGGCGTGGCCTGGCGGGTCTGGTGAATAGGCGCGGAGCCCGAGCTCTTGCCGCCGCCAAAGCGCTTGGCGTTGGCGTCCAGGCTCAGCGTCAGGCCGACGCAGAGCGCCAGAGCGATGCTAAGAAAACGTTGCATAAGTGGGATATCCCCTGTTGTGGATTGCACGCGCGTCATGGTGCACAGGTTCCCGGGCACATGACCAGCGACATAATGTTTCGAGCTTTTGCCTGAATGTTACAAACCTGCCACGACCGGCCCTCTGAATGCTGGCGCAATACCTGTAGGAGCGGGCATGCCCGCGAACACCGGCGAAGCCGGTGCCATACACCGAGTTGCCGGCTTCGCGGGCATGCCCGCACAGGTATTGCGCAGGCTTCTAAAACTTTGAGCAAGCCTCCACCAGGGCCGGTGCAGGCTTTAGATGGCCTCGAGCTTGGCGTACCCCAGCATCAACCATTTGCTGCCCTCGGCAAAATTCACCTGCACCCGCGCCTGAGCGCCGGAGCCCTCGAAGTTGAGGATCACACCTTCGCCGAACACCGCATGCTGCACACGCTGGCCCAGGTTGAACGCGGTCTGCGGAATGCTGGCATTGGCGAACAGGTTGCTGTTAGTGGCCGTCTTGGCCCCGCCGAACGGGCGGCTGACACTGTTGGACAGACGCACTTCCTGAATCAGGCCCGCCGGAATTTCGCGTACGAAACGTGACACCTTGTTGTAGGTTTCGCTGCCGTACAGGCGACGCGTTTCGGCGTAGGTCATGACCAGCTGGCGCATGGCGCGGGTGATGCCCACATAAGCCAGGCGGCGTTCCTCTTCCAGGCGGCCGGGCTCTTCCAGGCTCATCTTGTGCGGGAACAGGCCTTCCTCCATGCCCACCAGGAACACATACGGGAACTCCAGGCCCTTGGCGCTGTGCAAGGTCATCAGCTGGACGCTGTCTTCGTGCTCGTCGGCCTGGGCATCACCTGCCTCGAGCGAGGCGTGGCCGAGGAACGCCGAGAGTGGCGAGAGGTCGGCGTCTTCGTCGGTGGACTCGAAGTTGCGCGCTGCGCTGACCAGTTCCTCAAGGTTTTCTACCCGTGCCTGGCCCTTTTCACCCTTTTCTTCCTGGTGATAGATGATCAGCCCGGACTGCTCGATGGTGGTCTGGGTCATGGTATGCAGTGGCATGTCCACGACCTTGGCAGCCAACCCCTCGATAAGCTCGATGAACGCACCCAGGGCACTGGCGGCGCGGCCTTTCAGGGCCTTGGCAGCGAGCAGCTGGCACATGGCCTCCCACATCGACAGCTGGCTGTGGCGGGCGTGCTCGCGGATGGCTTCGACGGTTTTCTCGCCAATGCCACGTGGCGGTACGTTGATCACCCGCTCCAGGGCGGCATCGTTGCCACGGCCTTCGATCAGGCGCAGGTAAGCCATGGCGTTCTTGATTTCGGCGCGTTCGAAGAAGCGCTGGCCACCGTAGATGCGGTAGGGGATGCGCTCGCGCAGCAGGGCTTCTTCCAGCACCCGTGACTGGGCGTTGGAACGGTACAGGATGGCGATCTCGTTGCGCGCATTGCCCTGCTTGACCAGGCTCTCGATGGTTTCCACCACGTAGCGCGCTTCGTCGTGCTCGTTGTAGGCCGCGTACAGGGTCAGCGGCTCTCCTTCGCCCATGTCGGTCCACAGCTCCTTGCCCAGGCGCCCGCTGTTGTTGGCGATCAGCGCGTTGGCTGCCTTGAGGATGCCGCCGGTGGAGCGGTAGTTCTGCTCCAGGCGGATCATTTCGGCGTCGGGGAAGTCGGCAGTGTACTGGTGGATGTTTTCGATCTTGGCGCCGCGCCAGCCGTAGATCGACTGGTCGTCATCGCCCACCGCCATCAGGCTGTCACCGCCGCGCGCCAGCAGGCGCAGCCAGGCGTACTGCACGGCGTTGGTATCCTGGAACTCGTCCACCAGCACGTGGCGGAAGCGCCGCTGGTAGTGCTCCAGCAGGCCCGGGTGGTCGCGCCACAGGTCCAGACCGCGCAGCAGCAACTCGGAGAAGTCGATGACCCCGGCGCGCTCGCAGGCCTGCTCGTACGCGGTATATACGTCGCGCATGGTCGACAGGAACAGGTCGCCCCCGGCCTGGATATGCTGCGGGCGCAGGCCTTCGTCCTTTTGCCCGTTGATGAACCACTGGGCCTGGCGTGCCGGCCATTTCTGCTCGTCCAGGCCCAGCTCGCGCATCACCCGCTTGATCAGGCGCTGCTGGTCGTCGCTGTCGAGGATCTGGAAGTTCTGCACCAGCCGTGCTTCCTGCCAGTGGGCCCGCAGCAGGCGATGGGCCAGGCCGTGGAAGGTGCCGACCCACATGCCCGCCGGGTTGATGCCCAGCAGTTGCTCGATCCGCTGGCGCATTTCTGCCGCGGCCTTGTTGGTGAAGGTCACCGACAGGATCGAGTGTGGCGATGCCTGCTCCACCTGGATCAGCCAGGCAATGCGGTGCACCAGCACGCGGGTTTTACCGGAACCGGCGCCAGCAAGCACCAGTTGACGCCCGAGCGTGGCCGCTACGGCCTGGCGTTGGGCATCGTTGAGGGAATTCAGCAGGAGGGAGAGGTCGTCTGTGTGCATCGGGCCATTCTAGGGCGCGGCAGGAAATGGGGCAAACTTCTACTGTATGAATATTCACCTGCCACATGCCCGTTCATCGAGCCGATGGCAGGTGCCAGGTCGCCGCTCGGGCGACCTGGCCGTCAGCGGCTCAGTCGACCGTCTCTATGTTGCGTATTTCGCAGCGCTGCGAACCGTCGCCATGAATGATTTCCACGGTTTTCCAGGGCGTGCCGCCTGCACGTTCGAACACCACGGTTTTTTCCGTCACCACCTGCGGGGTGATTGCGCCGCTATCCTGCAGTTGAAGCTCCAGCACCTCCCAGCCGCCCTTGTGGCGCACCTTGGGTTCGACCAGCACCGGTTCGATGGCCGGGCAGCCGACCATAACGGTGCCGTGAACCCTGAAAACCTGCTCGCCGTTGGCGATGTCATTGATTGCAACGAGGTTGGCGATAGTAGCCATTGTCTGCTCCTGTCTCGGGTTGAAAGTAGCGCCAGTGCGCGGGGGCTACTTTCTGCCCTTTCACCTGCCACAGGAGCAGGGCAGTGCTTCAGCTATGCCAGTGCCTGCCATGCCTGGCGAGCAGGCTGTTGGCTTGCTCCGGCCCGTTGCTGCCTGCCGGGTACGGTCGCGGCGCCTGGAAGTGCTCTTCACAGCCCTTGATGATCGGGTCGATCCAGGCCCAGGCCGCTTCCACTTCATCGCGGCGCATGAACAGCGTCGAGTCGCCCTCCAGCACATCCAGCAGCAGCCGCTCGTAGGCTTCCCAGCGGCGGGTCTGGCTGAACACCTGGGCCAGGTTCAGGTCCAGGTCCACCGGCTCCAGGCGCATGCCTTTGCCCGGGCTCTTGGTCATCATGCGCAGGCTGATGCGTTCGTCCGGTTGCAGCTGGATCAGCAACTGGTTGACCTGGCCACCCTTGAACAGCTCGTGGGGCACTGGCTTGAACTGGATGACGATCTGCGATGAGCGCCGTGCCATGCGCTTGCCGGTGCGCAGGTAGAAGGGCACGCCCGCCCAGCGCCAATTGTCGATGTGCGCCTCGATGGCGATGAAGGTTTCGGTGTCGCTGTCGTTGTCGACGTCCTTTTCGAAGTAATAGGCCGGCACTTCCTGGCCGCCGATGTACCCGGCGCCATACTGGCCGCGTACGGTCTTGTCCTGAACGTCCTGGCCAGTGATGGGTTTGAGGGCCCGCAGGATCTTCACTTTTTCGTCACGCACCGCTTCGGCCTCGAACTGTGCGGGGGGCTCCATGGCCACCAGGCATAGCAGCTGTAGCAGGTGGTTCTGCAGCATGTCGCGGGTCGCCCCGGCGCGGTCGTAGTAGGCGCCGCGGTTCTCTACTCCCAGGGTCTCGCAAACGCTGATCTGCACGTGGTCGACCTGGTTGTTGCGCCATACCGGCTCCAGCAGCGCGTTGGCAAAGCGCAGGGCCATCAGGTTCTGCACGGTTTCCTTGCCCAGGTAGTGGTCGATGCGGAATACCTGGTTTTCCTCCAGCACTGCGCCAATCGCTTCGTTGATGGCGGTAGCCGATTCCAGCGAGTGGCCGATCGGCTTTTCCAGCACGATGCGCGCTTCGGCGTCGGCCAGGCCGGCGTTATGCAGGTGCTTGGCAATCGGCACGAACAGGTTGGGGGCGGTGGCCAGGTAGAAGATGCGCGTCAAGCCGCCGGGCTCGCCCAGGTAGCGTGCCAGGCGGCCGAAGTCGGCGCTTTGCGAAGCATCCATGGCGAAATAGTCGATCCTCGCGGAAAACCGCTGCCAGACCTCTTCTTCGAAATCGTTGCGGGCGATCTGTGCCCGGCAATGGCGCTCGGCGAGCTTGAGATAATCGTTACGTGGCAGGTTGCGGCGCGCCAGCGCGATGATCCGCACGGCAGGGTCAAGACGGACCTCGCGAAACAGGTGGTAGAGCGCCGGAAGCAATTTGTGCAGGGCCAGATCGCCGGTGCCACCGAAGACCAGAATGTCGCAAGGAATAGTCAAACCACCACTCTCCACGTTCGTTTAACTGGGCGGGTTGGCGTCCATGTAGTATAACTACAAGAAAGCTACAACCCGGCCAGCCGATCATAACCGAGTCCAGCCCGTGAATCTGTTGCAACATATCGCCCAATCGCGCCACCTGCTGCGCAAATCGGAACTGAAAGTGGCCGACCACGTGCTACTCGACCCGGCTGCCGTCATGCACAGTTCCATGGCCGACCTGGCGCACAGCGTGGGTATCAGCGAACCGACCATCGTGCGTTTCTGCCGCGCGATCGGTTGCTCGGGCTTCCAGGACTTGAAGCTGAAGCTGGCGCAGAGCCTGGCCGCGGGGGCCAGTTTCGGTCAGTTCGCCATCCATGAAGACGATTCGGTCGCCGACTACAGCCTGAAGATCTTCGACACCACGCTGCATACCCTGATGGAAGTGCGCGAGCACCTCGACCCGCAAGCGCTGCAGCAGGCGGTGACTGCCATGGCCCAGGCGCAGCGTGTGGAGTTCTATGGCTTTGGTGCTTCCGGTGCGGTGGCGGCCGATGCCCAGCACAAGTTCTTCCGTCTGCTGCTCAGCGCGGCAGCCTATTCCGACCCGCACATGCAGGCGATGTCGGCGGTGACCCTGAAGCCGGGCGATGTGGCAGTGTGCATTTCCCAGTCGGGCCGTTCCAAGGACTTGCTGATCACCGCCAACCTGGTCCGTGAGAGCGGTGCCAACCTGATTACCCTGTGCCCCAGCCAGACACCGCTGGCAGAGCTGTCGACGGTCAACCTGGCGATCGACGTGCATGAAGACACCGAAATCTATACCCCGCTGACCTCGCGTATCGCCCACCTGGTGGTGATCGACGTGCTGGCCATGGGCGTGGCCATGGCGCGCGGGCCGAGCCTGGTCAACCACCTGAAGAGCGTGAAGCGCAGCTTGCGCAGCCTGCGTTTGTCGCCCAAGTCGATCAAGGCTACCGACGACTGATTGTCGTTGCCTGTGCCGGCCCTTTCGCGGGTGAACCCGCTCCCACAGGTACTGCACCGTCCTTGAGGCTGGTGAGCACCTGTGGGAGCGGGTTTACCCGCGAAGAGGCCGGCACAGGTGCTATAAATTTCACTGTTTTGTCACCATTCCACAGCCAAACCGTAAACCATCAAGGCCAGTCTGAAACTCCCGCATCCTATCAGGGAGACAGGCAATGGCTCGTGACTTCGACGGTACGTACCAACCCAGCGCCAAGGCTCGCAAGCAGCAGGAAAAAGATCAGCGCCGCATGGAATACCGCCGCGCGATCGAAAGCTATTGCGACCAACGTCAACTACTCCGCGACCTGGTGGACTACCCCGAGTTGCAAGAGCTCACGGTCTGGCAGGTGTCGGCGGCAACTTCCCCGAAAAACGCTCAACCAGCGCGCTGATCAACGCACGTTCGCTGCGGATGAACGCCAGAAAGGCCAAGGCCACCGGCGACTGCCGTTTGGCCTTGGACTGCACCACGCACCAGCTGCGGTACAGCGGCAGTTCCTCCACCGGCAGCTCCTTCAGCACACCGGTGGCCAGCTCCAGGTTGACCGCATGGCGGGTCAGCAGGGCAATGCCCAGGCCGGCGATCACGCACTCGCGCTGGGCGTCGGCCGAGGCCACTTCCAGGGTCTGGGTGAAGTGCACGCGTTTGTCCTTGAAGTATTCCTCGCAAGCCTTGCGCGTGCCTGAACCTTGTTCGCGGACCAGCAGGGTATGAGGCTCCAGGTCCTGCAGGCGCAGCTGTTCCAGCTTGCACAGCGGGTGCTCGGGCGGCGCCACAGCGATGATCGGGTTGTTGAGGAACGGCAGGAACTCCAGCCCCATGTCCTGCGGCACCATGGACATGATGATGAGGTCGTCGCGATTGTCCGACAGGCGGCGGATGGCCTGGGCCCGGTTGACCACAGTCAGGGTCAGGTTGACCTCCGGGTGACGCTGCTTGAAGGCCGCGAACAGGTGTGGCACGAAGTACTTGGCACTGGACTCGATTGCCAGTTTCAACTGCCCCTGCAGTGAACCCTGCATGTCCGACAGCTGCATGTCCAGGCTCTCCAGGCGCCCGAAGATATCGCGACTGGCGCGTTGCAGGGCCTCGGCAGCTTCGGTCAGGTAGAGCTTCTTGCCCACGTACTCGAACAGAGGCTGGCCGATCAGTTCTTCGAGCTGGCGGATTTGTAGACTAACGGCGGGTTGCGTCAGCGCCATCTCTTCCGCCGCACGGCTGTACGAACGCAAATCGCACACCTCGTTGAAGATCTGCAATTGACGCAAAGTCATACGCATCAAGGACTTACGCATTTTAATCCGCCCTTCGGCAACACCTTGTTACCGCACTATAAGCTTTTACTAATACAGCCTCTAACAAATATTGATTTTTGTTTATCAACCTACAGCGCTAGGGTGAATGTGCGACTGGCCAGCAACGTCTGGTCACGCGCCGACCGGGAGAACCGGCTCGACTGTTCCTACGGCTTTGGGAAGACTCCAGTGATAAAAAAAATCCTGATCGCCAACCGAGGTGAAATTGCAGTTCGGATCGTGCGTGCTTGCGCCGAGATGGGCATTCGCTCGGTAGCGATCTATTCCGACGCCGACCGCCACGCCTTGCACGTCAAGCGCGCCGACGAAGCCCACAGCATTGGTGCCGAGCCGCTGGCCGGTTACCTGAACCCGCGCAAGCTGGTGAACCTGGCTGTGGAAACCGGCTGTGATGCCCTGCACCCGGGTTATGGTTTCCTGTCGGAAAACGCTGAACTGGCGGAGATCTGCGCCGAGCGCGGTATCAAGTTCATCGGCCCGGCCGCCGATGTCATTCGCCGCATGGGCGACAAGACAGAAGCGCGCCGCACCATGATCGCCGCCGGTGTGCCGGTAACCCCGGGCACCGAAGGCAACGTTGCCGATATTCACGAAGCCCTGAGCGAAGGTGACCGCATCGGTTACCCGGTCATGCTCAAGGCCACCTCGGGTGGTGGTGGCCGTGGTATTCGCCGTTGCAACAGCCGCGAAGAACTGGAACAGAACTTCCCCCGCGTCATCTCCGAGGCTACCAAGGCCTTTGGTTCCGCGGAAGTGTTCCTGGAAAAGTGCATCGTCAACCCCAAGCACATCGAGGCGCAGATCCTGGGTGACAGCTTTGGCAACGTCGTACACCTGTTCGAGCGCGACTGCTCGATCCAGCGCCGCAACCAGAAGCTCATCGAAATCGCCCCGAGCCCCCAGCTCACCCCTGAACAGCGCGCCTACATCGGCGACCTGGCGGTGCGTGCGGCCAAGGCGGTGAACTACGAGAACGCCGGTACCGTGGAGTTCCTGCTCGCCGATGGCGAGGTGTACTTCATGGAAATGAACACCCGGGTGCAGGTGGAGCACACCATCACCGAGGAAATCACCGGTATCGACATCGTCCGTGAGCAGATCCGCATTGCCTCGGGCCTGCCGCTGTCGGTCAAGCAGGAAGATATCCAGCACCGCGGTTACGCGCTGCAGTTCCGCATCAACGCCGAAGACCCGAAGAACAACTTCCTGCCCAGCTTCGGCAAGATCACCCGTTACTACGCCCCCGGTGGCCCTGGCGTGCGTACCGACACGGCGATCTACACCGGCTACACCATTCCGCCGTTCTACGACTCCATGTGCCTGAAACTGGTGGTGTGGGCGTTGACCTGGGAAGAAGCCATGGACCGCGGCCTGCGTGCCCTGGACGACATGCGCGTGCAAGGGGTGAAGACCACCGCCGCGTACTACCAGGAAATCCTGCGCAATCCGGAATTCCGTAGCGGCCAGTTCAACACCAGCTTCGTCGAAAGCCACCCGGAACTGACCAACTACTCGATCAAGCGCAAACCCGAAGAGCTGGCCTTGGCCATCGCCGCCGCCATCGCCGCCCACGCAGGCCTGTGAGGAACCCCATAATGTCCAAGAAAATTCACGTAACCGACACGATCCTGCGCGACGCCCACCAGTCCCTGCTGGCCACCCGCATGCGTACCGAAGACATGCTGCCGATCTGCGACAAGCTCGACAAAGTCGGCTACTGGTCGCTGGAAGTCTGGGGTGGCGCCACCTTCGACGCCTGCGTGCGCTTCCTCAAGGAAGACCCGTGGGAGCGCCTGCGCAAGCTGCGCGCGGCGCTGCCCAACACCCGCCTGCAGATGCTGCTGCGCGGCCAGAACCTGCTGGGCTACCGTCACTACAGCGACGACGTGGTCAAGGCCTTCGTCGCCAAGGCCGCGGTCAACGGTATCGATGTGTTCCGCATCTTCGACGCGATGAACGACGTGCGTAACCTGCGCGTGGCCATTGAAGCGGTCAAGGCCGCCGGCAAGCACGCCCAGGGTACCATCGCCTACACCACCAGCCCCGTGCACACCATCGACGCCTTTGTTAACCAGGCCAAGCAGATGGAAGCCATGGGTTGCGACTCGATCGCGATCAAGGACATGGCCGGCCTGCTGACCCCGTTCGCTACTGGCGAACTGGTCAAGGCACTGAAGGCCGAGCAGTCGCTGCCGGTGTTCATCCACTCCCATGACACTGCCGGCCTGGCCGCCATGTGCCAGCTCAAGGCTGTGGAAAACGGTGCCGATCACATCGACACCGCCATCTCCAGCTTCGCCTGGGGCACCAGCCACCCGGGTACCGAGTCGATGGTTGCCGCGCTCAAGGGCAGCGAATTCGACACCGGCCTGGACCTGGAGCTGCTGCAGGAAATCGGCCTGTACTTCTATGCCGTGCGCAAGAAGTACCACCAGTTCGAAAGCGAGTTCACTGCCGTGGACACCCGCGTGCAGGTCAACCAGGTGCCGGGCGGCATGATTTCCAACCTGGCCAACCAGCTCAAGGAGCAGGGCGCCCTCAACCGCATGAATGAAGTGCTGGCAGAGATCCCGCGCGTGCGTGAAGACCTCGGCTTCCCGCCGCTGGTGACCCCGACTTCGCAGATCGTCGGCACCCAGGCGTTCTTCAACGTGCTGGCCGGTGAGCGCTACAAGACCATCACCAACGAGGTGAAGCTGTACCTGCAAGGCGGTTACGGCAAGGCCCCGGGCGTGGTCAACGAGCAGCTGCGCCGTCAGGCGATCGGCAGCGAAGAAGTGATCGACGTACGCCCGGCCGACCTGCTGAAGCCGGAAATGGCCAAGCTGCGTGCCGACATCGGCTCCCTGGCCCGTTGCGAAGAAGACGTGCTGACCTTCGCCATGTTCCCGGACATTGGCCGCAAGTTCCTCGAAGAACGCGAAGCCGGCACCCTGACCCCTGAAGTCCTGCTGCCAATTCCTGAAGCCGGCGCAGTGGCGTCCCATAGCGGCGAAGGCGTACCGACCGAGTTCGTCATCGACGTGCACGGCGAAACCTACCGCGTCGACATCACCGGCGTGGGCGTGAAGGCTGAAGGCAAGCGCCACTTCTACCTGTCCATCGACGGCATGCCGGAAGAAGTGGTGTTCGAGCCGCTCAACGAATTCGTCGGCGGCGGCAGCAGCAAGCGCAAGCAGGCCAGCGCCCCGGGCCATGTCAGCACCACCATGCCAGGCAACATCGTCGATGTGCTGGTCAAGGAAGGCGACATGGTCAAGACCGGCCAGGCCGTGCTGATCACCGAAGCCATGAAGATGGAGACCGAAGTGCAGGCGGGTATCGCCGGCAAGGTCGTGGCCATCCACGTGGCCAAGGGCGACCGTGTGACACCGGGCGAAATCCTGATCGAGATCGAAGGCTGAGATAAGCCTTCATCTACAAGCGGTTAACCTCTGGGGAGCGGAATGCTCCCCTTTTTTTATGGAACGATATGCAATTTAATGCAGATTATAGGCGCAAAAGCCGCCATATCTGCACTAAAATGCATAAACTGGGTGTGGTTCAGAAATACATCTGCACTATACTGCAGGCTGACGGCTGAGGCTGATCGAAGATATGCAGTAAATTGCAGGTGGCCAATGTACCGACTCACGCTCCAATTACATGACCAAGGTAAATGGCATGATGCTATTGCCATCGCCTTCGCCGAACCGGAAAGAAGCCTCTCCAGCCCTTGCGAGTTCGGATACACATCCAACTACGTCAAGGCCAATCTGCATGCTTACGACAGCCTGTTCAGCCTGGCGGCCAGTGCCAAGCTCCCGGTGGACTTTGGCTCTCATCGTCTACCGCATGCTCCTGCATTCCTTTACGACATAGCGCCTGCAGGGGCTGCGAAGCGTTTTCTGCTGAGGCATATCGGTCGTGAAAGACCGGCAGGCATGGGGGAAGACTTGTTTCTGCTAGGGCGCTCCACCCCAGCTCCGATTGGCAATATGCGCATCAGGGAGTCGGCTGAATTACTGGACCTTGCGGACCCCATCGGTTTTGCTCGCCAGGACGTCATCGTTCGCGATCAGCGTTTTCTGGAGTACGCCTACGAGCAGGGCGCGGCCATAGGTGGCGCGACAGGCGCCGGTGGAGAGGCGCCAAAGCTGCTGATGACCGAAGATGAAAACGGCCAGCTTTACCCGGACGCGGTGCTTGCGGATGAGGGGGCCTGTCGCCATTGGTTCATCAAGTTCGCCAGGCACCCGGCCTTGGCCGATGATCAGGAGATCCTGCGGGCCGAGTACCTCTATTACAGGGCGTTGCAGCAGCTTGGCATCGAGACGGTGGCCAGTGAACACATGGCGCTGGAAGAGGGAGCCAAGCCCAGCCTGTGGATGGAACGCTTCGACCGTCAGGTTACCGATCAGGGAGTACAGCGGTTTGCCGTGGAATCGATGTATTCCTTGTGTGGTGTAACCGAACCCGGTAGCCGGATGGGGCATTTGGAGGTGATCGAGACGCTCGTTGGCTTGTGGAAGATGGCCGGGCAGGGTAAAGAGGTGCCTGATCTGATCGCGGATTACCTGCGGCGCGACCTGATCAACAAGATCCTGGGTAACGCCGATAATCATGGACGCAATACAGCGATCATTCGTACCCGCGACACGGTGCGTCTTGCACCCATTTACGACTTGGCACCGATGGTGATGGATCAGGAGGGTGTAACCAGAACGACGAAGTGGCCCGCTTTGATCGAAAGAGCAGGCGAAATCGACTGGCACGCAGCCTGTGTTGCGCTGGCCGAATTCATCGATCCGGATGAGGCTTACCAGCGTCTGCGCCAGGAGGCCCGGCACCTATTGGCATTGCCCGATATCTTGTCCGGCCTTGGGCTCCCGGAGGCAGTGATGAATCACCCGGCGATTGCGCTGGGCAAGCTTGAGCGCCGGATGGCGGAGTGGGGGTTGGCATGACGGTTTCCATCGATGCCCGAGGTCTGATGATCGATGGCGTGCGCGAAGGTATTGCCGACGGCACAATCGAGTTGGGTACTGCTGTTCGCCGCCTGCGCGTAGAAGTAGCAAAGATGCAGCAGACCCAGTTTGCGCTGATGTGCAAGATTTCCGTGCGAACGCTCATTCAGATCGAGCAGGGGGACGGTAACCCCACGCTCAAATCGTTGAACGCAGTATTCAAACCGTTCGGTTTGCAGATGGGCGTCGTCAGGCGTGTGAGCCCGATCAGATAACCGGGCTTGCACCGATCGCGGGCCTGCCGGCCCGTGATCGGTTATGCCGATCCCCCCCTACGGCAGTCCTCAAGTGTCCGCACCTGGCCTTGCGGCCGCTGGTTCTCTTCACTCAACCAGCGCTCGAACGCGGCCGCCAGCGCCGGCCACTCATCATCGGTAATCGAATACCACGCCGTATCCCGATTGTGGTCCTTCACCACCAGGTGCTTGCGGAAAACTCCCTCGAACACAAAGCCAAACCGCTCCGCGGCGCGCCTGGAGCGGGCGTTGGCGTTGTTGCACTTCCACTCCAGCCGGCGGTTGCCCAGTTCGAAGGCCGCCTTGCCCAGCAGGTACACCGCCTCGGTGCTCTTGGGCGTGCGCTGCATGGCGGCGCCGAAGGCGACGTGGCCGATTTCGATGCGGCCGTGGTCGGGCACGATCGACATCAGGCTGAGGATGCCCTGGGCCTGGCCGCTGGGGCGGTCGATCACGGTGTAGAACAGCGGGTCGCGGCCGGCGGCGTTGCCTTCCAGCCAGCGATCGAAGGCGGCACGTTCGGCGAACGGGCCATAGGGCAGGTAGTCCCACAGCAGCGGGTCGGCAGCCGGGCCTTGCAGCGCCTCCCATAGGTCGTCGCCATGGCGCGCCGGGTCGAGCTTTTCCAGGCGGATGAAGCGGCCGTCGATGGGCTCGGCCTTGGGTGCTGCAGCGGGTTTCCAGTTCAATGCGTCGGTCATGTTCGGCTTAGAACTCTTTGCGGAATTGAATGAAGCCCGAGCGCTCGGCAACCTGCTGGTACAGGCTGATGGCGGTGGCGTTGGTCTCGTGGGTCACCCAGTACACCTTGCTGCAGTTGTCGGCCTTGGCTCTGGCGTAGACGTGCTCGATCAGCTGGCGGCCAATTCCCAGGCCGCGCTGCGCGCTGTCCACGTACAGGTCCTGCAGATAGCAGGCGTTGCCGATGCTCCAGTTGGAACGATGGTAGATGAAGTTGACCATGCCCACCGCCTTGCCATCGACCCAGGCCAGGGCTGAATGGGTCGGTTCACTCGGGTCGAGCAGGCGTTGCCAGGTGCTGAGGCTGATCTCTTCGGCCAGTTCGGATTCATAAAAATGCAAGTAGGCCTGCCACAGGGCGTGCCAGGCAGCGTGATCTTCGGGGGTGACAGGACGCAGGGTAACGCTGGACATGGGCTGTTCCTTCAGAGTTGGCGCATATGCGCCGCGAGTTGGTTATCCAGGTAATCGGGGCTGGCGCTCAGGCCTTCACGCACGCCGGCAATGTCTTGCTCAGAGCGGTTCTGGCTGAGCTTGCGCGCGCCTTGCAGGCGAGCGATGGGCAGGCGGATGCCGACGATGGCGCGGAGCATGCCGTCGAGGTAGTCACGCGGGGCGTCGGTGACTTTCCACGGTTCGCTGCGGCCTTGTTCGTGGCGCTCGGTGAGGCGACTGACAATGGCCAGCAGAGGCTCGGCGTCGTGGATCACTTCTGCCGGGCCATAGGCGTGCACGGCCAGGTAGTTCCAGGTTGGCACCACCTTGGGGTTGTCGGCCTTGCTCGGGTAGTAGCCGGGGCTGACATAGGCATCGGCGCCGGGAAACACCAGCAGGGCTTCGCCACCTTGCTCCAGGTCGTGCCACTGGCGGTTGACCCGCGCCAGGTGGGCATAGACGGTGCCGAATTCGCCTTCGGCGATATCGACCAGCACCGGCAGGTGCGTGGCCAGCAGGCCTTGCTCGCCCTGGCTGACCAGGATGGCCAGTCGGGTGTCGAGCATGTGCTGGTGCAGACGCCCGAGGTCGTGTTCCTGATGGGGTTTGCTGTTGTACATGCTCGGTTTCCTTGTGCGATGGCGCCATCCTAGGCAGGCTATTGGTTCATAGTAAGATCCATTCAAAGCTGATTTCATAGGTCCAATGCCATGAGCGAGCGCCCCCTCGTATTGCCTTTCGACCCTGCCGGGATCGCCCTCGATCGCCGCCGCGGGCTCAGCCAGCAGTTGTACCAGGCGCTGCGTGCGCGGGTGCTGGACGGGCGCCTGAGCAGTGGCACGCGGCTGCCGGCCACCCGAGATCTGGCTGCCATGCTGGCGCTGTCACGCAACAGCGTGGTGCGGGCCTATGACCAGCTGTATGCGGAGGGCTACATCGAAAGCCGGGTAGGCGACGGCACCTATGTCAGCCAGCTACCGAAACTTTCCGCCGCAAAACTATCCACACAAGTATCCACAGGGTTATCCTGGCTGTTATCAACAGACTTATCCACATTTCCTTCCGAAAATACTGAGGATTTATCCAGCAGCCGACGTACCAGTGAGCCTTTGCTGCGCCTGAAAAGTAACCATTTGCCGCCGCCAAGAAGCGGTGCTCCGCGTGCTTTTCGCGTCGGTATTCCGGCGTTCGATCTGTTCCCGTTCGACGTCTGGGCCAAGCTGCAGGCGGGTTTCTGGCGCAACCCGGCTCCGGCGCAATTGGGCTATGGCGACCCGGCAGGAGAGCCGCTGCTGCGCGAACTGATCGCGGCCTACCTGCGTCGCTCGCGTGGACTGACTTGTACGGCTGAACAAATTGTGATCACCAGTGGTGCGCAGCAGGCCATCAGCCTTTGTGCACAGTTGCTGTTGCAGCCGGGCGACGGCGTGGCTGTGGAAAACCCGGGTTACCGCGCAGCTGGGCATGCCTTTGCGCTGGCCGGTGGCAGGTTGCATGGCGTGCCAGTGGACGAGGACGGCATGGACTGTCGCCGGCTCGGGCAGCTGGCGGATTGCCGGCTGGTCTATGTCACGCCGGCCCACCAGTACCCGACCGGGGTGACCATGAGCCTGGCGCGACGCCTGGAATTGCTGGCCTGGGCCGAGCGCAGCGATGGCTGGATCATCGAAGACGACTACGACGGCGAATACCGTTACAGCGGTGCGCCCTTGGCCCCGCTTGCTGCGCTCGACCGCCACGGGCGGGTGCTGTACGTCGGTACCTTCGGCAAGATCGCCTTTCCGGCGTTGCGCCTGGGCTACCTGGTATTGCCGGCGCAACTGGCGCAGGCGTTCAGCCAGGCCAGGGCGCTGGCGGTGCGGCATTCGGAGGTCAGTAGCCAGTGCGTGATGGCCGAGTTCATGGCACGGGGGCACTTCCAGCGGCATATCCGGCGCATGCGCAAGGCGGCGTTGAGCCGGCGAAATGTGCTCAAGGCCGGCTGGCCTGTGGATATTCCGGGGTTGGGCGGCATGCCGGAAGTGGCGGCCGGGCTGCATGTGAAAGTCGATGTGGATAACTTTGCGCGGGAGCAGGAACTGGTGGCCAAGGCTGAAGCGGTGGGGGTGGAGGTGACGCCGCTGAGCAATTTCTGGCTGGCGGACAGCGAGGTACCTGTGGATAAAAGGGCAGGGCTGGTGCTGGGGTTTGCGGCGGTGCCGGAGGGGGAGATTGCCGAGGCGTTGATGAAATTGCGCAAGGCTTGGCGGCCTATTCGCGGGTAAACCCGCTCCCACAGGTACAGCGCTGGCCTTGAGTGTGGCGCAGATCCTGTGGGAGCGGGCGTGCCCGCGAAGCAGGCGACTCAGGTACCGGACTTGATCCGCGTCCAGGCCCGGGTCCGCGCCCGCTCTGCATCTCGCGCCAGGGGCTTGAGGGTATACAGCTTGGCCATCGCCTCCGCCGTCGGGTACAGGTTGGGGTTGTTGCGAATCGCCGGGCTCACCTTGTCGGTCGCATCCTTGTTCGGGTTCGGGTAGCCGACAAAGTCGCTGATCGGTGCAATTACCTCGGGCTGCAGCAGGTAGTTGATGAATGCATGGGCATCTTCCGGGTTGGCCGCGTTCTTCGGAATCGCCAGCATGTCGAACCAGATCGGCGCACCTTCCTTGGGCAGGCGCATGTCCACCACCACGCCATTCTTCGCATCGCGGGCGCGGTTGGCGGCCTGCGAGAAGCTGCCGCTGTAGCCCACAGCCACGCAGATATCGCCATTGGCGATGTCGGCCATGTATTTCGAGGAATGGAAGTAGGTGATGTGCGGGCGGATCTTCAGCATCAGCGCTTCGGCTTTCTTGTAATCAGCCGGCTTGTCGCTGTTCGGTGGCAGGCCCAGGTACTGCAATGCCAGTGGCAGAATCTCCGAGGGCGAGTCGAGCAGGGCCACGCCGCACTGCTTGAGCTTGGCGATGTTCTCTTCCTTGAAGATCAGATCCCAGCTGTCCACCGGGGCGTTGTCGCCGAGCGCAGCTTTGACCTTGGCCGGGTTGAAGCCGATCAGTACGGTGCCGTACATGTAGGGCACGGCAAACTTGTTGCCGGGGTCGTTGGCCTCGATCAGCTTCATCAGTGCCGGGTCCAGGTGCTGCCAGTTCGGCAGCTTGCTGCGGTCAAGCGGCTGGAACACCCCCGCTTCGATCTGCTTGGCGAGGAACACGTTGGACGGCACCACCACGTCATACCCGGAGTTGCCGGTCAGCAGCTTGGCTTCCAGCGCCTCGTTGGTGTCGAAGATGTCATACACCAGCTTCACCCCGCTGTCCTTCTTGAACTCGGTGAGGGTTTGCGGGGTGATGTAGTCGAACCAGTTGTACACCCGCAGGGTGCGCTGTTCGGCCTGGGCTTGCAGGGCACCGGTGAACAGGCTCGCGGCGATGAACGGGGCGAGCAGGCGCTTGAGTCGGACCATTATCGGGCTCCTGGCTGGGCGCGCTGGAAGCCTTCCAGCACATTGACTGCGTTGATACCGATTTCTTCCACAGCGTAGCCGCCTTCCATCACGAACAGGGTCGGCTTGCCGAGCCGGGCGATGCGCTTGCCCATTTCCAGGTAGTCCGGGCTGTCCAGCTTGAACTGTGAGATCGGGTCGTCCTTGAAGGTGTCGACGCCCAGGGAGATCACCAGCACGTCGGCGTCATAGGCGGCGATACGCTGGCAAGCGTCCTCCAGGGCGTCGCTCCAGGCGGCCCAGTCGCTGCCGGCCGGCAGTGGGTAGTTGATGTTGCAGCCTTGGCCGGCACCCTCGCCGGTTTCGTCGGCATAGCCGAGGAAGAACGGGAACTCGTCGCGCGGATCGCCGTGGATCGAGGCGAAGAACACATCGTTGCGGTTGTAGAAGATGTCCTGGGTGCCGTTGCCGTGATGGTAATCGACGTCGAGGATGGCGACCTTGCGCCGGCCCTGGTCGAGGAAGGCCTGGGCGGCGATGGCGGCGTTGTTCAGGTAGCAATAGCCGCCCATGACTTCGCCAGCCGCGTGGTGCCCTGGCGGGCGGCACAGGGCAAAGGCGGAATGTGCGCCTTGCTGAATCGCCGCCTGGGCGGTGAGGGCGACCTGGGCGGCACTGTAGGCGGCCTGCCAGGTGCCGGCGGTGATCGGTGCACCGGCATCGAAGCTGTAATAACCCAGTTCACCGTGCAGGCCGGTGGGTTTTACCTGGCGCAGGGTGCGTGCGGGCCAGGTGAACGGCAGCAGGTCGCCTTCCTGGCCCAGTGCGGCCCAGCGCGCCCAGGCGCCTTCGAAGAAGTTCAGGTAATCGGCGCTGTGGATGCGCAGCAAAGGGGCGCGGCCGAAGTCGGTGGGGCCCTGGATGTCGCCGAGGTTGCGCTTTTTGACCTGGTCGAGCACATGGTCGGCGCGTGACGGCATTTCGAAGCAGGGCATCAGCTTGCCGTCGATCAGCTCGCAGCGGCCGTGGTGCAGGCGGTGGTCATCGGAATAGATCGTCAGCATTGTTGTTCTCCGGTGGGTACTGGCGTGGGTCCATTTTCATGGGCGGGCCAGTGGGGGAGAACGACGCAAGTGGCCAAAAGGGGATCGATGTGGCCAAGCTCTTTGGCCAGGTTTTCCTGTACCGGCCTCTTCGCGGGCTTGCCCGCTCCCACAGGTACACCAGAATATTCAAGGGTTGTGGAGATCCTGTGGGAGCGGGCGAGCCCGCGAAGAGGCCGGTGCAGGTCAACCGCGAAAATGGCTGGGCGCGACACCACTCCAACGCTGGAAGGCATGCCGGAAACTGGCGGTCTCGCTGAACCCCAGGGACTCGGCAATCCGGTAGATCGGCATCTGCTCATCGGCCAGCAACTGCTTGGCCCGCTCGAACCTCAGTTCATCCAGCAGCTGTTGATAACTGCTGCCCAGCGCCTGCAAGTGCCGGCGCAGGGTGCGCGATGAGCAGTTCATCTGTCGCGCCAGCCCTTCCAGCCCGGGCGCTGCATCCAGTTGCTGCGCCAGCAGTTGGCGAATCCGCCCCAGCCAGGCCTGGCGGCCGGTGAACTCCAGGTTAAGGCGCCGGCAGCGTTCGCTCATGGCCTTGTGGGTAATCGGGTCGGCCAGTGGCAGTGGCGTGTCCAGCCAGCGCCGTTCGAAGGCAAAGGCATTGTCCTCGGCGTCGAAACGGACCGGGCCCTGGAACGCCCCGGCATAGAGCGCGTGGTAGCCAGGCCGCGGGTGCTCGAAACGGGCGCCCAGCAGGGGCAACGGGCGACCGAGCAGGTCGTCGCAGATGACCTTCAGCGACACCAGGCAGAACTCGGCGTTGAAGGCGGTCAGCGCCGGGCTGTCGTGGTAATCGCTGGCGCTGAACCAGACGCGCTGGCCGTCGTCGAGCAAACGCAGCTTGAAGACTGTTCCCAGCAGTGCCGGATACTGCAGCGCCAGGCGCAAGGCGTCACCCAAAGTGGCACTGGAGAGCAGGGCGTAACCGAGCATGCCGTAGCACGACACATGCATGCGCCGGCCCAGTTCCAGGCCGATATCCTCGCGCCGGGCAACGGCGTTGGCGCACACCTGCAGTTCCTGCTGGGTGGTGATGCGCGCATCGGCATGGCCCAGGTCTGCCGGGCCGATGCCGCTGCCGGCCAGCAGCGCCGACGCCTCGCAACCGTCTGCCTGGAAGACGTTGAGGATCAGCGAAACCGCGTTGAGGGTGGTGAGGTGGCTATGCAGCATGCTGGGTAATCCCGTTGGGCTGGGACGCATTATCGAGCAAGTTGTGTGCCGATAGGGCTGCAAGTCAGCCGCAAAATCCTGCAGGCGAAAAAAAAGGCCCGAAGCATAGGCTCGGGCCTTGGAAAGGTTGAGAGGTGTCTAGTCCCTCGACCTGGTGAGACTGTTTACAGCGGCCTGGTTACGCCTTCAGCGGAACCAGACGGGGAGCGATCATGTTTTCCGGACGCAGGATGTCGTCGAGCATCGCGTCGTCCAGCAGCTTCTCTTCGCGCACCAGTTCCAGCACGCCGCGGCCGGTTTCCAGGGCAACGCGGGCGATACGGGTGGCGTTTTCGTAGCCGATGTACGGGTTCAGGGCGGTGACCAGGCCGATCGAGTGCTCGACCAGTTCACGGCAGCGCTGTTCGTTGGCGGTGATGCCGACGATGCAGTGCTCGCGCAGCATGTCCATGGCGCGTTGCAGCAGGCGGATCGAGTCGAAGATCTTGTAGGCGATCAGCGGCTCCATCACGTTCAACTGCAGCTGGCCACCTTCGGCGGCGACGGTCAGGGCCAGGTCGTTGCCCATGATGGCGAAGGCCACCTGGTTGACGGCTTCCGGGATAACCGGGTTGACCTTGCCTGGCATGATCGAGCTGCCTGGCTGACGCGCTGGCAGGTTGATCTCGTTGATGCCGGTGCGTGGGCCGCTGGACAGCAGGCGCAGGTCGTTGCAGATCTTCGACAGCTTGACGGCGGTACGCTTGAGCATGCCGGAGAACAGCACGAAGGCGCCCATGTCGGAGGTGGCTTCGATCAGGTCGGCAGCCGGTACCAGCGGCTGGCCGCTGATGGCAGCCAGGCGCTGCACGGCCAGGGCCTGGTAGCCAGGGTCGGCGTTGATGCCGGTGCCGATGGCGGTACCGCCCAGGTTGATTTCGGTCAGCAGTTCCGGGGCCAGCGAGCGCAGGCGCTGCAGGTCTTCGGTCATGGTGGTGGCGAAGGCGCGGAATTCCTGGCCCAGGGTCATCGGTACGGCGTCCTGCAGCTGGGTACGGCCCATCTTCAGTACGTGATCGAACTCTTTACCCTTGGCAGCGAAGGCCTGGATCAGGCTGTCGAGGCTGGCCAGCAGGGCGTCGTGGCCCAGCAGCAGGCCCAGGCGGATGGCCGTCGGGTAGGCGTCGTTGGTCGACTGCGCCATGTTCACGTCGTTGTTCGGGTGCAGGTACTGGTACTCACCCTTCTGGTGGCCCATGGCCTCCAGCGCGACGTTGGCGATGACTTCGTTGGCGTTCATGTTGGTAGAAGTACCAGCACCGCCCTGGATCATGTCCACCACGAACTGGTCGTGGTAATCGCCTTTGATCAGGCGGGCGCAGGCTGCGGTGATGGCAGCGTGCTTGGCATCGCTCAGGTGACCCAGCTCACGGTTGGCGTCGGCAGCAGCCTGCTTGACCATGGCCAGGGCCACGACCAGCTTCGGGTAGTGCGACAGCGGAACACCGGAGAGGTGGAAGTTGTTGGCAGCGCGCAGGGTCTGGATGCCGTAGTAGGCATCTGCAGGAACTTCAAGGGTGCCCAACAAGTCTTTTTCGACGCGGAACGATGCAGCGGAGGACATGATGTATATCATCTCGATTTTGACCCGGCACATGCCGGAATGGCGCCAATCCTAGGCCTGAAGGTGATTTTGCGGCCAATGCTGTTGCACGCTAACCTATGCACAAACGGCATAGTGTTTCATGTGACGCCAATTGACATTCGAGCGTGTTCCATTTTGGTGCACGCCAGGAGATGTGCTTCGTGAACCTTGAAAGCAAATGGCTGGAAGACTTCAGCGCGCTGGCCGCCACCCGCAGTTTTTCCCAGGCGGCAGAGCGGCGTTTCGTCACCCAACCGGCCTTCAGCCGACGTATTCGCAGCCTGGAAGCCGCCTTGGGCCTGCAGTTGGTGAACCGTTCCCGCACGCCGATCGAACTGACCGAGGCCGGGCAGCTGTTTCTCGTCACGGCGCGTACTGTTGTCGACCAGTTGAGCGAAATTCTCCGCCATTTGCATCATCTGGAAGGTGGCCAGGGCGAGGTGGTGCAGGTGGCCGCGGCACACTCCCTGGCATCGGGCTTTTTCCCACGTTGGGTGGCCCAGTTGCGCAACGACGGGTTGAACATCGCCACCCGCCTGGTTGCGACCAACGTCGGAGATGCCGTGCATGCATTGCGCGAAGGTGGCTGCGACCTGATGCTGGCCTTCTATGACCCGGATGCCGCCCTGCAGATGGATGCCGAAATCTTCCCGTCGCTGCACATGGGTACCACTGAAATGTTGCCGGTATGCGCCGTGGATGCCGACGGCAAGCCGTTGTTCGACCTGGAAGGCGAGGGTAGCGTGCCGCTGCTGGCCTATACCGCCGGCGCTTTCCTCGGTCGCTCGGTCAATTTGCTGCTGCGCCAGCGCAACCTGCGCTATACCACCGTCTATGAAACCGCCATGGCAGACAGTCTCAAGAGCATGGCGCTGGAAGGCATGGGCATCGCCTGGGTGCCGCGGCTGTCGATGCGCGGCGAACTGGAGCGGGGCGAACTGGCGATCTGTGGCGGTAGCCAGTGGCATGTGCCGCTGGAAATTCGCCTGTACCGCTGCGCACTGGTGCGCAAGGCCAATGTAAGGCTGTTGTGGCGCAAGCTCGAAGGGGCGGCAATGGTTGACCCGAAAGTCAGCCAAAGCCCCGAAAAATAAGGGGCGACAGTTGGTCGCCGGGGTGCCTTAAACGCACCACCTTACGGTATACTGCGCGGCCTTTCGACCGGATGCGTCCGGTCCTGATCAGCAAACAAGCCACGCCGGTCGTCCCGCGTGGCTTGTTGTTTTTTGACGCGCCCAAGGGCGCACAAGCGAAGAGGCTCGACGATGAGTGCACTGGTTGGCGTGATCATGGGCTCCAAGTCCGATTGGTCCACCCTTAGCCACACCGCCGATATGCTGGAAAAACTCGGCATTCCCTACGAAGTGAAGGTGGTTTCCGCCCACCGCACCCCGGATCTGCTGTTCCAGTATGCCGAGGAGGCTGAGGGCCGTGGCATCGAGGTGATCATCGCCGGTGCCGGTGGTGCAGCCCACCTGCCAGGCATGTGCGCCGCCAAGACCCACCTGCCGGTGCTGGGCGTGCCCGTGCAATCGTCGATGCTGTCGGGTGTCGATTCGCTGTTGTCGATCGTGCAGATGCCAGCCGGCGTACCGGTAGCCACCCTGGCCATCGGCCGTGCCGGTGCGGTCAACGCCGCGCTGCTGTCGGCCAGCATCCTTGGCGCCAAGTACCCGCAGTACCACGCGGCGCTCAAGCAGTTCCGCACGGAACAGACCGACACCGTGCTGGACAACCCAGACCCGCGCCAGGCTTGAGGCTCAACCCATGAAGATCGGTGTAATCGGTGGCGGCCAGCTGGGCCGCATGCTGGCTCTGGCGGGTACCCCGCTGGGCATGAACTTCGCCTTCCTTGACCCGGCGCCGGACGCCTGCGCCGCGCCGCTGGGCGAGCACCTGCGTGCCGACTACGGCGACCAGGATCACCTGCGCCAGTTGGCCGACGAAGTCGACCTGGTCACCTTCGAGTTCGAAAGCGTCCCGGCCGAGACCGTGGCCTTCCTCTCGCAGTTCGTGCCGGTGTACCCCAGCGCCGAAGCGCTGCGCATCGCCCGTGACCGCCTGTTCGAGAAGAGCATGTTCCGCGACCTGGGTATCCCCACCCCGGCCTTCGCCGACATCCTCTCGCAGGCCGACCTGGACGCCGCGGTGGCCAGCATCGGCCTGCCGGCCGTGCTGAAAACCCGCACCCTGGGTTACGACGGCAAGGGCCAGAAGGTACTGCGCACGCCTGAGGACGTGGTCGGTACCTTTGCCGAGCTGGGTAGCGTACCGTGCCTGCTGGAAGGCTTCGTGCCGTTCACCGGCGAAGTGTCGCTGGTGGCCGTGCGTGCCCGCGATGGCGAAACCCGCTTCTACCCGCTGGTGCACAACACCCACGAAAGCGGCATCCTGCGCCTGTCGGTCGCCAGCCAGGCGCACCCGCTGCAGGCCCTGGCCGAAGACTACGTGGGCCGCGTGCTCAAGCAACTGGACTATGTGGGCGTGATGGCCTTCGAGTTCTTCGAAGTCGATGGTGGCCTGAAGGCCAACGAAATCGCCCCGCGTGTGCACAACTCCGGGCACTGGACCATCGAGGGCGCCGAGTGCAGCCAGTTCGAGAACCACCTGCGGGCCGTCGCCGGCCTGCCGCTGGGCTCGACCGCCAAGGTCGGCGAGAGCGCGATGCTCAACTTCATCGGTGAAGTGCCGGCAGTGGACAAGGTGGTTGCCATCGGTGATTGCCACCTGCACCACTACGGCAAGGCCTTCAAGGTCGGTCGCAAGGTTGGCCACGCCACCCTGCGCTGCCACGACATGGCCACCCTCGAGCGCAAGATTGCCGAAGTGGAAGCCCTGATCGGCAACTGATCGAACTTCTACAGCGGCTTGCCCTCTGAAATGGCGACAAGCCAAAGCGCTGTCTAGGCTTTGGCTTGTTCCATCTTCACTGCAGAGGGATTGCCATGGGTATCATCGGAACCATCTTCATCGGCCTTATCGTCGGCCTGCTGGCCCGCTTCATCAAGCCGGGCGACGACAGCATGGGCTGGATCATGACCATCCTGCTGGGGATTGCCGGCTCCCTGCTGGCCACCTACGGCGGCCAGGCGCTGGGCATCTACCAGGCCGGGCAGGTTTCGGGTTTCCTTGGCGCGCTGGTCGGTGCCGTGATCCTTCTGGTGGTCTACGGATTCATCAAGAAACGCTGAATAGTGGTTAGAATGCCCGGCAATTCATTCGAGTTGCCGAGCATTTTCATGCGTGCCTTTTTCCTCGCTCCACTGCTGTTGGCCAGCGCCCTGGCCCATGCCGAACTGCCTGAAACCGACTGGCTGGAGCTGATGCCCGAGTCGGACCAGCAGGCGCTCGAGCAAATGCCCGAAATCGACCACAACTCGCCGGAAGCCATGGGCACCTTTACCGACAAGGGCGGCCTGAAGCAGGGCAAGGGCCTGCCGGCGGTGATGTACTCGACCAAGACCGTGGCGGCCATGAACGGCAAGGACATTCGCCTGGGTGGCTACCCGGTGCCGCTGGAGAGCGACGCCAAGGGCAACAGCACACTGTTCTTCCTGGTGCCATACCCGGGCGCGTGCATCCATGTGCCGCCACCACCGCCTAACCAGCTGGTGCTGGTGCGCTACCCGAAAGGCCTGAAGATCGATGACATCTACACACCGCTGTGGGTCAGCGGCAAGCTGAAGGTGGAGAAGGTCAGCAATGACCTGGCCGATGCGGCCTATGCGCTGGATGCGGGGAAGGTCAGGGTGGTGGAAGACGCCGACCTCTGATTGCCTGCGCCGGCCCTTTCGCGGGTAAACCCGCTCCCACAGGGTCTCCACAAACCCTGAATATTGTGGAGACCCTGTGGGAGCGGGTTTACCCGCGAAGGGGCCCGAACAGGCACTGCAAGACTCAGATCATTTCACAGCCAATCCTGACCCCCAGCGAGCTGCTGGCCCCAGGCTTCAATTCCACCAGGTCATCCCACACGTTCGCCGTCTCGATGCACAGCATCCGCTGCCACCCGTCATCGGCCATGTCCGGCAGATCCTTGGCCCGCTCGGTCCAAGGGTTCCAGATCACCGCCGAGCGCGACCCGCTGCTGGTCAAGGTAATTCGCCGGCTCCAATGTGGGTCGACAATGCTCAGCGTCTGCGGGGTTGCCAGGTAGATCCGGTCAGTCTCCCCGGCAAACCCCAGCGGCCCCTGCTGCTGGCGTTGTTCCCAGCCAGCCAGGGTCTCGATATAGCCCAGCCCTTCGACCCCTTCGACCCGCGCCTGGCGCACGTCACTGACCGCGAAGTAGCTGTGCAGGGCCTGGCTGATGGTAACGGGGGTATTGCCCATGTTGCGGCTGGTCAGGTTCAGCAGCAGGTCCTCGCCCAGCTCCACTACCAGCTTCAGCTCGACGTCATGAGGCCAGCCAGGCAGGTCACCCTGCGCTTCTGGCAGTTCGAATTCGATGCGCAGGCCATCACCTGCTTCCTCGATACCCAGCAATTGCCAGTCGCGCGCGCGCGCCAAGCCGTGGGCAGGTGCCTGCTCGCCGCGGTACATGGCCTGCACGGCCTGGGGGTTGCGCTGCAGATTGCCGAACCACGGCCAGCACACCGGCACACCGGCGCGTACCGACTTGCCCTGACGGAAGATGGCCTGGTCGCTCAGCCACAGCAGCGGTGGCTGGCCAACGCGCTGGTAGCTGAGGATCTGCGCGCCCTGCTGGGCGATCAACAGTTCGGCGTGGTCGCTGCTGATACGCCAGCAGTTGAGTTCGCCATGTTGCTCGGTTACGACCTGGAAGGTAGCCATTGCATTTATCTCATTGATTGCCAGTGGGCCTTGGACCCGGGCACATGCAATGAGTTTACCGCCGGCGTGGCTCAGCGACGAGGTACGGAGCGGGTGCGGCCACTGCCGTCGATGGCGACGAAGACGAACACGGCTTCGGTGACCTTGCGCCATTCGCTGGACAGCGGGTCGTCGCTCCACACTTCGACCATCATCTGGATCGAGCTGCGGCCGATTTCCAGGGTCTGGGTATAGAACGACAGCTGCGCGCCGACGGCGACCGGTACCAGAAAGGCCATGCGGTCGATGGCTACGGTGGCCACGCGGCCGCCGGCGACACGGCTGGCCATGGCGGTGCCGGCCAGGTCCATCTGGGCGACCAGCCAGCCGCCGAAGATGTCGCCAAACCCGTTGGTCTCGCGCGGGAGTGCGGTGATCTGCAAGGCCAGGTCGCCTTGCGGGATTGGATCTTCTTGTTCGAGCTCAATCATGCGATGGGGCCTCTGACCCGTGACGCTTTTCGTTGGTGTGGCGCAAAGGCCGGGTAAACGATTCAGCTTGAAACATACTACGCCGATTTCGTTTCACTGGGCGGCCGTAGGGAAACTCTGCGAAACCGTCTGACAATAATGACCGGCGTTTTCGCACAACATCCCACGTTAGGAGCAACCTTTTCCTACGAATCGCCAGTATATAGAGCATAACGGCCAGCGACGACCGCGCATTCATGAATATGTGTAGGGATTTTGTATCGCTTTCGGCGCAGCTCAGCAATTTGCTATCTTCGCCTGTCTCCCAATCCAGAAGCCGCATGCCAAGCGGCCTGCATGCCCACAAAGAGAACAACGAGCGATGACTTCCGTGCCCAGCAGTATCGAGCAGCCTTCGCGGCCGCTGACCCGCAGTGACTACAAGACTCTCTCACTGTCCGCCCTGGGCGGCGCGCTGGAGTTCTACGATTTCATCATTTTCGTGTTCTTCGCCACGGTGGTCGGCAAGCTGTTCTTCCCGGCTGACATGCCCGAATGGCTGCGCCTGATGCAAACCTTCGGCATTTTCGCCGCCGGCTACCTGGCGCGGCCGCTGGGCGGCATCATCATGGCCCACTTCGGTGACCTGCTCGGGCGCAAGAAGATGTTCACCCTGAGTATCTTCATGATGGCCCTGCCAACGCTGATCATGGGCCTGCTGCCTACCTATGCACAGATCGGCATGTGGGCGCCGATCCTGTTGCTGCTGATGCGCGTGATCCAGGGCGCGGCGATCGGTGGCGAGGTACCGGGCGCCTGGGTGTTCGTGTCCGAGCACGTGCCAGAGCGCAACACCGGCTACGCCTGCGGCACCCTCACCGCAGGCCTGACCGCGGGTATCCTGCTGGGCTCGCTGGTGGCAACCCTGATCAACAGCGTCTACAGCGCGCAGGAAGTGGCTGATTACGCCTGGCGCATCCCGTTCCTGCTCGGCGGTGTATTCGGCCTGTTCTCGGTGTACCTGCGCCGCTGGCTGCACGAAACCCCGGTGTTCGCCGAGATGCAGCAGCGCAAGGCGCTGGCCGAGGAGCTGCCGTTGCGCGCGGTGCTGCGTGACCATCGCGGCGCGATCATCCTGTCCATGCTGCTGACCTGGATGCTGTCGGCCGCCATCGTGGTGCTCATCCTGATGACCCCGGCACTGCTGCAGAGCATCTACCACATCAGCCCCACCGACTCGCTCAAGGCCAACAGCCTGGCCATCGTGCTGCTCAGCTTCGGCTGCATCGGTGCCGGCAGCCTGGCCGACCGCTTTGGCGCGGGCCGGGTATTCGTGATCGGCAGCCTGCTGCTGCTGGCCAGTTCCTGGACCTTCTACCACAGCCTGCCGACCCGGCCCGAGCTGTTGTTCCCGCTGTATGCGGTGACCGGTTTGTGCGTGGGTGTGATTGGCGCGGTGCCTTATGTAATGGTCAAGGCCTTTCCGGCGGTGGTGCGCTTCAGCGGGCTGTCGTTCTCGTACAACGTGGCCTACGCGATCTTTGGCGGGCTGACACCGATGGTGGTGACTGCGCTGCTGAAAGTGAGCCCGATGGCGCCTGCCTACTATGTGGCGGGGCTGTGTGCCGTTGGTCTGGTCGTGGGCGTGTACCTGCTCGCCAACAAGCGCTGATCTGCGCCACGGCTGCTGCCCTCTTCGCGGGCAAGCCCGCTCCCACAGGGTTCGCGCAGTCCCTGTGGGAGCGGGCATGCCCGCGAAGAGGCCGGACCTGCTTTTCGGTGATGGCCTTTCATCCAATTGTCATATTCAAGTCATATCGTATTCATGCGGCCTGCAGATACTTGGGCCCGTTCCATCCAACACCCCAATATTCCTGCTAGGAGCAAGGCATGAAACTGAAGCGTTTGATGGCGGCCCTCACCTTTGCCGCCGCTGGCGTTGCAACCGCCAACGCGGTAGCCGCTGTCGATCCTGCGATCCCGACCTACACCAAGACCACCGGTGTTTCGGGCAACCTCTCCAGCGTCGGTTCGGACACCCTCGCCAACCTGATGACTCTGTGGGCCGAGGCCTACAAGAAGGAATATCCGAACGTAAACATCCAGATCCAGGCTGCCGGCTCCTCCACCGCGCCACCCGCGCTGACCGAAGGTACCGCCAACCTCGGCCCGATGAGCCGCAAGATGAAGGACGTCGAGTTGCAGGCCTTCGAGCAGAAGTACGGCTACAAGCCGACCGCCATCCCGGTCGCCGTAGACGCCCTGGCTGTGTTCGTACACAAGGACAACCCGATCAAAGGCCTGACCATGGCCCAGGTCGACGCCATCTTCTCTTCCACCCGCCTGTGCGGTGGCAAAGCCGACGTCAAGACCTGGGGTGACCTGGGCGTGACCGGCGACCTGGCCAACAAGCCAGTACAGCTGTTCGGCCGTAACTCGGTATCGGGCACCTACGGCTACTTCAAGGAAGAAGCCCTGTGCAAAGGCGACTTCAAGCCTAACGTCAACGAACAGCCTGGCTCGGCTTCGGTCGTGCAGTCGATCAGCTCCTCGCTGAACGGCATCGGCTACTCGGGCATCGGCTACAAGACCGCCAGCGTCAAGACCGTGGCCCTGGCCAAGAAGGAAGGCGGCGAGTTCGTTGAAGACAACGAAACCAACGCCCTGAACGGCACCTACCCGCTGTCGCGCTTCCTGTACGTCTACGTCAACAAGGCCCCGAACAAGCCTCTGGCCCCGCTGGAAGCCGAGTTCGTCAAGCTGGTGCTGTCGCAAGCTGGCCAGCAGGTCGTGGTGAAGGACGGCTACATCCCGCTGCCGGCCAAAGTCGTCGACAAGACCTTGGCTGACCTGGGCCTGTCCCACGCAGGTAACGTTGCAAAAAAGTAAGTAACTGAGGGGGAGGCCGGTGCTGATGCCCGGCCTCTTCCACGAATTTCCAGTCCGAAGCCAGGTTTCCTGTGCGGCGGGCTTTCGTGCGTCACCATTTTGTAATGTTTTTGTCACACGGGACCGCTAGGGTGTGCGCATGAATGATCTGGCCAACTCCAACATGACCCAAAACTCCCAGCCCGTGCGGATTGATTTCAATACGCCGGAGTTGCAACGCAAGCGCCGCATGCGCGCGCTCAAGGACCGCCTGACCCGCTGGTATGTACTGGTGGGCGGGCTTGCCGTACTGGCGGCGATCACCCTGATCTTCTTCTATCTGGCCTATGTGGTGCTGCCGCTGTTCCAGGGTGCCGAACTGACCAGCAAGAAGGCCCTGGAGCCAACCTGGCTGCAACAGGATGCCGGCAAGCCGCTGATGATCGCGCTTGAAGAGCAGAACCTGGTGGGCATGCGCGTTTCGGACAAGGGCCAGGCACTGTTCTTCGATACCAAGAGCGGTAACGAGCTCAAGCGTTTCGACCTGCCAGTGCCGGCAGGCACCCAGGTCACTTCGATCAGTGCCGATCAGCCGGGTAGCCCGCTGGTGGTGCTGGGCTTGTCCAATGGCCAGGCGCTGGTGTTCCACCACTCCTACAAGATCACCTACCCGGACAACAAGAAAACCATCGCCCCCGGCATCGACTACCCGTACGGCGAGCAGCCGTTCGTGCTCGACGAGCAGGGCCGTGCGCTGGAGCATGTCAGTGTCAACGTCAACGGCGACACCCTGCTGCTGGCCGGCTCCACCGGCGCGCACCTGCAGGTGGTCGAGCTGACCCGTACCGAAAACATGATGACCGAAGAGGTCACCACCGAGCAGAACCGCATTGAACTGCCGCAGATGACTGAAACGGTGAAGAACATCTTCATCGACCCGCGTCAGCAGTGGCTGTACGTGATCAACGGCCGCGCCACCGCGGACGTGTTCAACCTGCGCGACAAGAGCCTCAACGGCCGCTACAAGCTGTCTGACAGCGCCGACACCGAAATCACCGCCACCGCCCAGCTGGTCGGCGGTATCTCGCTGATCATCGGCGACTCCAAGGGCGGCCTGTCCCAGTGGTTCATGGCCCGTGACCCGGACGGCGAATCGCGCTTCAAGCTGATCCGCACCTTCCAGATGGGCAAGGCCGCGGTCGTGCAGATCGACGCCGAAGAGCGCCGCAAGGGCTTCGTCGCCCTCGACGCCGCAGGTGAGCTGGGCGTGTTCCACAGCACCGCGCACCGCACCCTGCTGGTCGAGCCGGCCGCCGAAGGCCCGGGCATCCTGGCCCTGTCGCCACGCGCCAACCGCATCATCATCGAAGAAGGCGGCAAGCTGCTGCCACTGAGCTTGCGTAACCCGCACCCGGAAATTTCCTTCAGCGCGCTGTGGGGCAAGGTGTGGTACGAGAACTACGACGAGCCGAAGTACGTCTGGCAATCGACCGCTTCGAACACCGACTTCGAGCCCAAACTGAGCCTGTCGCCGTTGACCTTCGGTACCCTGAAGGCCGCGTTCTACGCGATGATCCTGGCGGCCCCGCTGGCGATTGCCGCGGCCATCTACACCGCCTACTTCATGGCCCCAGGCATGCGCCGCAAGGTCAAGCCGGTGATCGAACTGATGGAAGCGATGCCGACGGTGATCCTCGGCTTCTTCGCCGGCCTGTTCCTCGCCCCGTACCTGGAAGGCCACCTGCCGGGCGTGTTCAGCCTGTTCCTGCTGATGCCGCTCGGTATCCTGCTGGCCGGCTTTGCCTGGACCCGCCTGCCCGAGTCGATCCGCCTGCGTATCCCGGATGGCTGGGAAGCGGCGATCCTGATCCCGGTCATCCTGTTCACCGGCTGGTTCGCCCTGACCATGAGCCCGCACCTCGAGAGCTGGCTTTTTGGCGGCGACATGCGCCTGTGGATCACCAACGACCTGGGGATAACCTACGACCAGCGCAACGCCCTGGTCGTGGGTATCGCCATGGGCTTCGCGGTCATCCCGAACATCTACTCCATCGCCGAAGACGCCGTGTTCAGCGTGCCGCGCAGCCTGACCCTGGGCTCCCTGGCCCTGGGTGCAACGCCCTGGCAGACCTTGACCCGCGTGGTCATCCTCACCGCCAGCCCGGGTATCTTCTCGGCGCTGATGATCGGCATGGGCCGTGCGGTGGGCGAGACCATGATCGTGCTGATGGCCACCGGCAACACCCCGGTGATGGAGCTGAACCTGTTCGAGGGCATGCGCACCCTGGCCGCCAACGTGGCCGTGGAAATGCCGGAATCGGAAGTCGGTGGCAGCCACTATCGCGTGCTGTTCCTGGCCGCGCTGGTGCTGCTGATGTTCACCTTCATCATGAACACCTTGGCCGAGCTGATTCGCCAGCGTCTGCGCAAGAAATACTCGTCGCTTTGATAGAAAGGTAGCGATCCGTGAAAAAGGATTCCCTCAAAGGCTGGTTCAAGAGCGGCGCCCCAGGCGTCTGGATGAGCGGCGGCGCGGTGGCCATGGCCGTGATCATGACCGTTGGCCTGCTGGCGGTGATTGCCGTGCGCGGCCTGGGCCACTTCTGGCCGGCCGATCTTGTCCAGGCCACCTACAAGGTGCCGGGCCAGGCCGATCACATCGTCATTGGCGAAGTGGTGCAAAAGGAAGAAGTACCCCGTGCCCGCCTGAAGGGCGCCGGCCTGCCAGTGCCTGACCAGGGCCCGGAGTTCATGACCCGCGAGCTGATCAAGGTGGGCAACCGCGACCTCAACGGCAGCGACTTCACCTGGGTGGTCGGCGACTGGCTGGTGGACGAAAAGCACCCGACCGACCTGATCGCCCTGGAGCGCCGCGAGTGGGGCAACTTCTACGGCTACCTGGTCAGCGTCAAGGAAGAGGGCCGCGTGGTCGCAGAAGGCGCTGCCGCCTGGAACGAGCTGCAGGCCCGTCTCAAGCGCGCCAACCAGCTCAACAGCGAACTGCAAAGGCTCGAGAAGAAAGACATCGGTGCCATCAACCATGGCCTCGAGCGCCTGCGTCTGCAGGCGCGCAAGCTGGAGCTGGAGGGCAAGCTGGACGCCGCCGCCCAGGCCGACATGGACGCCGAGCGTGCCGAGCTGAACAGCCGCTACAAGGCCATCGAAGACCGCCTGACCGGCCTGCACCAGGCCTTCGCCCGCGACAGCCTGGTGGCCCGCGATGGCGACGGCCGTGAAGTGGAAATCAACCTCAGCAAGGTGGTGCACGCCATCCAGCCGAACGCCATGTCGGGCTTCACCAAACTGGGCAGCTACTTCACCAAGGTCTGGGAGTTCCTCAGCGACGATCCGCGTGAAGCCAACACCGAGGGCGGTATCTTCCCGGCCATCTTCGGTACCGTGATGATGACCCTGATCATGGCCGTGATCGTCACCCCGTTCGGTGTGCTGGCTGCCGTGTACCTGCGTGAATATGCCAGACAGGGCCCGGTGACCCGCCTGATCCGCATCGCTGTGAACAACCTGGCCGGTGTACCGGCGATCGTCTACGGCGTGTTCGGCCTGGGCTTCTTCGTCTACGTGCTGGGTGGTTCGATTGACCGCCTGTTCTTCCCTGAAGCACTGCCGGCGCCAACCCTGGGTACCCCGGGCCTGCTGTGGGCATCGCTGACCCTGGCGCTGCTGGCCGTGCCGGTGGTGATCGTGGCCACCGAAGAAGGCCTGGCGCGCATCCCGCGCACCGTGCGCGAAGGCTCGCTGGCCCTGGGGGCGACCAAGGCCGAGACCCTGTGGAAGATCGTCCTGCCGATGGCCAGCCCGGCGATGATGACCGGCATGATCCTCGCCGTGGCCCGCGCCGCCGGTGAAGTGGCGCCGTTGATGCTGGTAGGTGTGGTGAAGCTGGCGCCATCGCTGCCGGTGGACGGTAACTACCCGTACCTGCACCTGGACCAGAAGATCATGCACCTGGGCTTCCATATCTATGACGTCGGTTTCCAGAGCCCTAACGTCGAAGCAGCGCGGCCGCTGGTATACGCCACGGCGTTGCTGCTGGTGCTGGTGATCGCGGCCCTCAACCTCTCGGCCGTGTGGATCCGTAACCACCTGCGCGAGAAGTACAAGGCCCTCGACAGCTGATCCTGATTGCAAGCGTGCCGCCCGTGAGCCGGGCGGCCCTTTGAAACGAATTGTTAGCGTATGGAGTTGACCATGCAGCAAGAATCCCATGCCCACGGCATCGACATGTCTGCCCTGGGCCGCGACAAGCAGAGCCTGCGCCTGGCCGAAGAAACCGTAGCCATCGAAGTGCCGGGTCTGAGCCTGTTCTACGGCGACAAACAAGCGCTGTTCGATGTGCAGATGAATATCCCCAAGCAGCGCGTGACCGCTTTTATCGGCCCGTCCGGCTGCGGCAAGTCGACCCTGCTGCGCACGTTCAACCGCATGAACGACCTGGTTGACGGCTGCCGCGTGGAAGGCGCCATCAACCTGTACGGCAACAATATCTACCGCAAGGGCGAAGACGTGGCCGAGCTGCGCCGCCGTGTGGGCATGGTATTCCAGAAGCCCAATCCGTTCCCCAAGACCATCTACGAAAACGTGGTCTATGGCCTGCGCATCCAGGGCATCAACAAGAAGCGCGTGCTCGACGAAGCGGTCGAGTGGGCGCTGAAGGGCGCGGCCCTGTGGGACGAGGTCAAGGACCGCCTGCACGACTCGGCACTGGGCCTGTCCGGTGGCCAGCAGCAGCGTCTGGTCATTGCCCGCACCATCGCCGTGGAACCGGAAGTGCTGCTGCTCGACGAACCGTGCTCGGCACTGGACCCGATCTCGACCCTGAAAGTCGAGGAACTGATCTACGAATTGAAATCCAAGTACACCATCGTCATCGTGACCCACAACATGCAGCAGGCGGCCCGTGTTTCGGACTACACCGCGTTCATGTACATGGGCAAACTGGTCGAATTCGGGGATACCGACACCCTGTTCACCAACCCGGCGAAGAAGCAGACCGAAGACTACATCACCGGTCGCTACGGCTAGCAGCCGCTCGGGACAGGTGCCTGGCCCCTGTGGGAGCGGGTTTACCCGCGAAGCAGGCGCTGCGGTGTCTGGCACCGGCTTCGCCGGTGTTCGCGGGTGAACCCGCTCCCACAGGATGTGTTTGCCAGGGTGGGCCAGGGTATGACACGAACAAATTGAAGCTTGCAGCTTCTTCGCGGAGCGAACGATGATCAACAAAGAAAGCCTTACGCATCACATTTCCCAGCAGTTCAACGCCGAGCTCGAAGAGGTGCGTAGCCACCTGCTGGCCATGGGCGGCCTGGTCGAAAAGCAGGTCAACGACGCAGTTACCGCGCTGATCGAAGCCGACTCGGGCCTGGCCCAGCAAGTGCGCGAAGTCGATGAGCAGATCAACCAGATGGAGCGCAACATCGACGAGGAGTGCCTGCGCATCCTCGCCCGTCGTCAGCCGGCGGCCTCCGACCTGCGCCTGATCATCAGCATCTCCAAGTCGGTGATCGACCTGGAGCGCATCGGTGACGAGTCGACCAAGATCGCCCGCCGCGCCATCCAGCTGTGCGAGGAAGGCGAGTCGCCGCGCGGTTACGTCGAGGTGCGTCACATCGGTGACCAGGTACGCAACATGGTCCGCGACGCGCTGGACGCCTTTGCCCGCTTCGACGCCGAACTGGCACTGTCGGTGGCCCAGTACGACAAGACCATCGACCGTGAATACAAGACCGCCCTGCGTGAGCTGGTGACCTACATGATGGAAGACCCGCGCTCGATTTCGCGGGTACTGAGCGTGATCTGGGTGCTACGTTCGCTGGAGCGCATCGGCGACCATGCGCGCAACATCTCCGAGCTGGTGATCTACCTGGTGCGCGGCACCGACGTGCGTCACATGGGCCTCAAGCGCATGACGGCAGAAGTGCAGGGCACCGCTGTCGCTGACGGCGAAAACGCTAATGTTCCGGCTGAACCTGACGATAAGTAAGGTTGCTCCCGAGCATCGACGCCCGGCCTTGGCCGGGCGTTTTCGTTTGCGGTCGAGGAGCCGGCAGGCACCCGCGAACGATGTGAAGAAGTCCCGGCGTGACCAGGTTGTAGCAAATGGCCATTATTCGGCAGTAGGCTAGTCGGGATTCAGAAGGAGTATCGATGAGTAAAGTGAATGTGCTGGTCGTGGATGACGCCCCGTTTATCCGTGACCTGGTCCGCAAATGCCTGCGTAATGCCTTCCCGGGCATGACCATCGACGATGCCGTCAACGGTCGCAAGGCCATGGCCATGCTGGGCAAGGAAGCGTTCGACCTGGTCCTGTGCGACTGGGAGATGCCGGAAATGTCCGGCCTGGAACTGCTCACCTGGTGCCGCCAGCAGCCTGCGATGAAGAACCTGCAGTTCATCATGGTGACCAGCCGTGGTGACAAGGAAAACGTCATCCAGGCGATCCAGGCGGGCGTTTCCGATTTTGTCGGCAAGCCGTTCACCAACGAGCAGCTGCTGACCAAGGTGAAAAAGGCCTTGGCCAAGATCGGCAAGCTCGACAGCCTGATGGCCAGTGGCCCGGCGCGGATCAATTCGGCGTTCGCCAATGACTCGCTGAATGCGCTGACAGCCGGCAAGCCTGAAGCGGTGAAGGTCGCGGCGCCAGCGCCGGCACCCGTACCCGCCAGGCCACTGGCCAGCGCCCCCAGGCCCGCAGCCCCCGCGCCGACTGGCCGCGGCCAGGGCCAGTTGCGCCTGGCCAGCGGCATGCAGCCGTGCGTGATCAAGGCGCTGAGCCTGAAGGAGGCCCTGCTGGTGGTGCGCCGTGGCGAAGTGCTGCCGCAGGTGCTGGAGGGCGCGGTGCTGGACCTGGAGCAGGGCGAGAGCGCCGAAGTCGCGCGCCTGAACGGCTACCTGCATGCCATCGCGGCACTGGAGCCCAAGCCCGACAGTGACTGGTTGCAACTGACCTTCAAGTTCGTCGACCAGGATGCCCAGAAGCTCGACTACCTGTCGCGGCTGATTGCCCGCGGGACGGCGCAGAAGCACTTCACCCCGGGCGCCTGAGTCATGGCTACTGGCCTTGTCGCCGGCAAGCCAGCTCCCACAGGTACAGCGCCAACCTCTGGCCTTGTGCAATTCCTGTGGGAGCTGGCTTGCCGGCGATGGGGCCAGTCCTGTTGACGCCATCCGACCAACTGTCATACCCGCCACAAAACCCGCTGCTAGGCTTCGACAGATCATAACTGTCAAAAAGCCACTATCATGCCCGCCCGCCTGCTGCTGTTCTGTGCATTGCTCATGGCCTCGGCGTCGAGCCTGGGTATGACCATCTACGAGATCACCGACGATGGCCGTGTGACCTCCTATTCCGACCGGCCCGGCCCCGGTGCCAAACCCTTGGTGCGGCGCGTACCCATGGTCGAAATGGCCGAAGGCCAGGTGCTGCTGAACGCGATTACCTTCAACGGCGGCGTGAGCTTCTCGGCGCGCAACCAGCTGCATGTGCCGGTGGAGGTGGAGTTGCGCCTGGACAACCTGGTGAACGCACAAGGTGGCAATGCCCCACGTATCGTGCGCCGGGTGCTGCCGCCGCGCACCACGCAAATGCTCAGCGTGCTCAGGGGGCGGCCCGGAATGCTGCTGAACTACCGCTCGACCCTGCTGCAGGCCATGGGCGACCCGGGCAAGCGGCCGCAGGGCTTCCGTTATGCCTTTCCCTGGCTCGGCGGGCCGTTCCGCGTGACCCAAGGGCCCAATGGCCGAGTCAGCCATTTTGGGCCCAAGGGGCGCTATGCCATGGATATCGCCATGCCCGAAGGCACCACCATCATCGCGGCGCGGGAAGGGGTGGTGGTGAAAACGGAGAACAGCCAGAGCGGGCGCGGGCCCAACCCGTCGGGCAATTTCGTCAGGATCCTGCACCCGGATGGCACCATGGGCGTGTACTTGCACCTGATGCGCGGTTCGGTGGTGGTGGCGGAGGGGCAACGGGTGCGGCAGGGGCAGATGCTGGCCAGGTCGGGCAATACCGGCAACAGCACCGGGCCGCACCTGCATTTCGTGGTGCAGCGCAATGTGGGGTTGGCGCTGGAGTCGATACCTTATCGGTTCGACAGGCCGATCAGCGGGTTGCCTGACTTCACTGCGGGTAACCCTTGATCCGTGCCGGCTTCTTCGCGGGCTCGCCCGCTCCCACAGGTAATCTGAAAGGCCCGGCCTTTGGCGATCCTGTGGGAGCGGGCGAGCCCGCGAATGGCCCTCAATCCAGCTTGAGCACCTTGGCCAACACGATCTTCGGCCCTTTCATCTTCTTGATGATGATGCGCAGCCCTTCGACCTCCAGCACTTCCTCTTCTTCAGGTACGCGCTTGAGTGTCTCGTAGACCAGACCGGCCAGGGTTTCTGCCTCGATGTGGTCAAGGTCGACGCCCAGCAGGCGTTCGACCTTGAACAGCGGCGTATCGCCACGCACCAGCAGCTTGCCCGGCTGGTAGGCGAGGATGCCGCGTTCGGTCTTGCGGTGCTCGTCCTGGATGTCGCCCACCAGCACTTCCAGTACGTCTTCCATGGTCAGGTAGCCAATCACCTTGCCATCGGCTTCCTCCACCAGCACGAAGTGTGCGCCGCCCTTACGGAACTGCTCCAGCAACTGTGCCAGCGGCATGTGCCGCGACACGCGCTCCAGCGGCCGGGCCAGGTCGTCCAGGTCGATGGTTTCGGGCAGGTGCTCGAGTTCGGCCAGCTCCAGCAGCAGGTCCTTGATGTGCAGCAGGCCGGTGAACTCCTCGCGCTCGGCGTCGTACACCGGGTAGCGGCTGAACTTGTGGCGGCGTACCAGGGCCAGGATCTGCTTCAGCGGCGCATGGGCGTCGATGCTGACCATGTCCTCGCGCGAATTGGCCCAGTCGACCACCTCCAGCTCACCCATTTCCACGGCCGAGGCCAGTACGCGCATGCCCTGGTCGCTCGGGTCCTGGCCCCGGCTGGAGTGCAGGATCAGCTTGAGCTCTTCACGGCTGTAGTGGTGCTCGTGGTGTGGGCCGGGCTCGCCCTGGCCGGCAATGCGCAGGATGGTGTTGGCACTGGCATTGAGCAGGTAGATGGCCGGATACATCACCCAGTAGAACAGGTACAGCGGCACGGCGGTCCACAGCGACAGCAGTTCGGGCTTGCGGATGGCCCAGGACTTGGGCGCCAGCTCGCCGACCACGATGTGCAGGTACGAGATGACGAAGAAGGCGACGAAGAACGAGATCGCCTTGATCAGCTCGGGCGTGTCCACGCCGACGTATGCCAGCAGCGGTTCGAGCAGGTGGGCGAACGCCGGTTCACCGACCCAGCCCAGGCCCAGCGAGGCGAGGGTGATGCCCAGCTGGCAGGCCGACAGGTAGGCGTCGAGCTGGTTGTGTACCTTGCGCAGGATGCTGCCACGCCAGCCATGCAGCTCGGCGATGGACTCGACGCGGGTGGCGCGCAGCTTGACCATGGCGAACTCGGCGGCAACGAAGAAGCCGTTGAGCAGCACCAGGAGCAAGGCAAAGATGATCATGCCGAAATCGGCGAATAACGAGGTGAGGCTGATACCAGGGGAAGGGTCCATGATGGAGTTTTTACGGGGTCCGTCTTCAAGATAGAGAGAAAAAAAGTGCCAGCTCTTGCTGGCACAGGGGGTCCAATGTAGCGGCTGGGGCCGTAAAAGCAAAGGGTGGCGGACTTATTGCGGCCCCTGTGGGAGCGGGCGTGCCCGCGAAGGGCCGCGCAGCAGCCCCGATCTCAAGCCTTGCCGTTAGCCAATTGTGCCGGTGCAAAGTGACAGGTAAAGGTACTGCCATGCCCCGGCACGCTGCTGATCTCCAGCTTGCCGCGGTGGCGCATCAGCACATGCTTGACGATCGCCAGCCCCAGCCCGGTGCCGCCGGTATTCGACGCACGGCTGGAATCGACCCGGTAGAAGCGCTCGGTCAGGCGCGGCAGGTGCTTGGCATCGATGCCCACCCCCGAGTCCTGCACCGACAGGTGTGCGCCCTGGGCATCGGCCCACCAGCGAATACGGATGCTGCCGTTGTCCTGGGTGTACTTCACCGCGTTGAACACCAGGTTGGAAAAGGCACTGCGCAGCTCCGACTCGCTGCCCTTGAGCTTCACGCCGGGTGTGGCTTCCAGGGTGATGCGCTGGTTGCGTGGCCCGGACAGGGCCTGGGCGTCGTTCCTGATCGCGGTGAGCAAGGCATCGACTGCCACCGGCTGGTTGTCCGACGGGTAGTCGGTGGCCTCCAGCTTGGCCAGCAGCAACAGGTCGTTGAGCAGCGTCTGCATGCGCGAGCCTTGCTGGCTCATCTGCTGCAGGGCTCGGCTCCAGCGCGGGTTCACGTCCTCGACGTTGTCCAGCAGGGTTTCCAGGTAGCCGGTGATCACCGTCAGCGGCGTGCGCAGCTCGTGGGACACGTTGGCGACGAAGTCCTTGCGCATCTGCTCCAGCTGGTGGATGCGGGTAACATCGCGCACCAGCATCAGGTGCTCGTTGTTGCCGTAGCGGGTGATGTGCAGCTGCACGCGCATGCGGTCGTTGATCGGCGAGGGGATTTCCAGCGGTTCTAGGTAGTTCTCCGCCTCGAAGTATTCCTTGAAGCGCGGGTGGCGCACCAGGTTGGTCACCTGCTGGCCGCCGTCCTGTGGGGTCTTGAAGCCCAGCAGGGTCTCGGCGGCGCGGTTCCACCATTCCAGGTTGCCGTCGCTGTCGAGCATGATCACCGCGTCACGCAGCGCAGCGGTGGACTCCTGCACCCGGTCGATCACCGCCTGCAGGCGGCCGCGCACGCGCTGGTCGCGGCGTTGCAGGTGGTAGATGCTGTCGAACACCTCGCCCCACAGGCCGTAGCCATCGGGCGGTGCTTCGTCGGGTTGGTGGTTGCGCAGCCAGTCATGCAGGCGCAGCAGCTGCTTGAGGGTCCAGCCCAGGTACAGCGCCAGGCCGATGGCCAGGCTCCAGCCATAGTAGCCGCTGACCAGCCCGCCGATCAGGCAGACGGTGATCAGCAGCAGCAGGTGGCGAATCAGGGTCGCGTGCCAGTTCTGGTTCAATTGACGGTCCTTGTACAACGACGTGCAGCTTGGCGCTTTTCAGCTCGATCAGCTCTTGGTCGAGAAGCGGTAGCCGGTGCCCCGGACGGTTTGTACCAGATTTTCGTAGGCTTCACCCAGCGCCTTGCGCAGGCGGCGGATGTGCACATCGACGGTGCGTTCCTCGACATAGACGTTACCACCCCACACCTGGTCCAGCAGCTGGCCACGGGTGTAGGCGCGCTCCTGGTGGGTCATGAAGAACTGCAGCAGTCGGTATTCGGTGGGGCCCATTTCGGCGGGCTTGCCGTCGATGGTCACGCGATGGCTGATCGGGTCGAGCAGCAGGCCGCCGACTTCGATCGGTGCCTCGCTGTCGCTCGGGCCGGAGCGGCGCAGCACGGCTTTCAGGCGGGCGACCAGTTCACGCGGCGAGAACGGCTTGGTGATGTAGTCGTCGGCGCCCACTTCCAGGCCCTGGATCTTGTTGTCCTCCTCACCCTTGGCGGTGAGCATGATGATCGGGATGTCGCCGGTCAGCTCGTCGCGCTTGAGGCGGCGGGCCAGCTCGATGCCGGAGGTGCCCGGCAGCATCCAGTCGAGCAGGATCAGGTCCGGTTTGCGGTCGACGATGATCGCGTGGGCCTGTTGGGAGTTTTCCGCTTCCAGGCAGTCATAGCCGGCCATTTCCAGGGCAACGGCGATCATCTCGCGAATCGGCGCTTCGTCGTCGACGATCAGAATGTTCCTGCCAACCATGCTCAAAACCTCTCCTGGATACGGTGTCTTGGCCCGCATTAGATAACGGAATTATTGCAGCTGTGTGACAGGGTGTTGGCCGTTCTGGCGACATTCCGTGACTGAACTAGGCTTGAAAGGGCCGCAATCGTGGCAACCCGAACTCAATCCCCCCGAATCAATGGTGAATCCAATGACACGACAAACGCTGAGCTGGATGGCCCTTTTCACTGCGCTGGCGCTCCCGGGGGTGGCCTTGGCCGACCATGCGATGGAGAAGGGCGGGATGTTGGTCGATCATGCCGGCATGACCCTGTACACCTTCGACAAGGATGCGGGTGGCAAGTCGATGTGCAATGGCGAATGCGCCGCCAACTGGCCGCCGCTGATGGTCAAGGGCGGTGAAATGGCTTCTGGCAAGTGGACCCAGGTCAAGCGTGACGACGGTTCGATGCAGTGGGCCTACGACGGCAAGCCGCTGTATACCTTCGTCAAGGACAAGAAGGCCGGTGATATGACCGGTGACGGCATGAAGGACGTCTGGCACGTCGCCAAGCCTTGAGATCCCGGGACCGCTTAGCGGCCCATCGCCGGCAAGCCCGCTCCCACAGGTTGTATGCAAGCCTTGATGGCAGCGCTGTACCTGTGGGAGCTGGCTTGCCGGCGATAGGGCCATCAGCTTCAGCGCATTGCGTAATCCAGCACCACCCCGATGAACACCAGCATCCCCGCCCAGTGATTGTGCAGAAACGCCTTGAAGCACGACTCCCGGTCCAGCTTGCGCGTCGACCAGTATTCCCAGGCAAAGCACGCCGCCGCGCCCAGCAGCCCCAGATGGAACCAGCCACCCAGCTCGAAGCGGTTGCCGGCCAGCAACAGGCAGCCCAGCGACAGCAGCTGCAAGGTCAGGATGATGGTGCGGTCGGCGTCGCCGAACAGGATTGCGGTCGACTTCACGCCAATTTTCAGGTCGTCATCACGGTCAACCATGGCGTAGTAGGTGTCGTAACCCACAGTCCACAGCAGGTTGGCGATATACAGCAGCCAGGCGCTGGCTGGCAGCTCGCCACCCGCTGCGGTGAAGGCCATGGGAATGCCCCAGGAATATGCCGCCCCCAGCACCACCTGCGGGTAATAGGTGTAGCGCTTCATGAACGGGTAACAGAACGCCAGTGCCACCGCGCCGAACGACAGCCACACCGTGCGGCTGTTGGTGCACAGCACCAGCAGGAAGCTCACTCCGACCAGGATGGCGAACAGCGCCAGTGCTTCGCGTGGCCGGACCCGGCCACTGGCCAGGGGGCGGTCGGCGGTGCGCTTGACGTGACCGTCCACCTTGCGGTCGGCAAAGTCGTTGATGCAGCAGCCTGCGGCGCGCATCAGCACCACGCCGAGGCCGAAGATCAGCACGTTGGCCAGGGTTGGTGAGCCGTTGCCGGCAATCCACACCGCCGACAAGGTCGGCCACAGCAGCAGGTAGATACCAATCGGCCGGTCCATGCGGCTGAGCTGGACGAAGTCCCAGGCCCGTGGGTGCAGGCGGTTGAGCGACTTGAGCAGTTGCAGGTACATCAGCGGTTTTCCTCCTTGGCCGCTTGCCACAATGCTGGCAGAAATACCTCTGCCACCAGCAGGTCCAGGCCGTCACGCTCGAAGCGCGAACGGCGGCCCCACAGCGCCGCATGGGCGGCTTCGCTCGGTAGCCAGGCCTGTGGATAACTGCACACCTCGATGGGGTGGCGGATGAACGCCTGGTCGCAGAACAGCAGCTCGCCCAGCGAGCGGCTGCCCAGGGTTTCCAGGTCCAGCCCGCCGCGCTCCAGGGCGCTGCGGCTGGCGACGCTGCGGGCGAACACCCAGGGTTGGCCATGGCCGCGCAGGTACACCTCACGCACCCAGCCCTCGGCGCCGGCGGCGATGCCCAGTGCCTGGCATTCGTCATCGCGCAGCGGCTGCCAGCCCTCGAACAGCGGGGTGACGGAGAAGTGATCGTTGGACAGGCGGGTCAGGCGGCGGGTCAGCGAGCCCTCGTCGAACAGCCAGTCAAGGGTGGGCTGGTCGATGTCGGTCGCCAGCCGTGAATACGGCAGCCACGCGACAGCGGCTGCTTGCGGGGATTCGTACGACACGTCGGTCTGCTTGTTACAACCAGAGAGGCGGCGAGCTTAGCATGATTGCCCCGACTGCTTGCATACTGCTGGCAGGGCCGCTACAAAGCCCCACGAATTGCGCGCTGGCCTCTTCGCGGCCGCGCCCGCTCCTACAGGTTATGCACAACTCCTGTGGGAGCGGGCGTGCCCGCGAAGAGGCCATCAGCAGCAACACAAAGCCCCAGCCTGAAGCGAGGAAACCCACCCCCATGAAAAAGTGGCAATGTATTGTCTGCGGCCTGATCTACGACGAAGCCGAGGGCTGGCCCGACGACGGCATCGCCCCCGGCACCCGCTGGGAAGACGTGCCTGAAGACTGGCTGTGCCCCGACTGCGGCGTCGGCAAGAGCGACTTTGAAATGATCTCCATCGGCTAATCGAGGAAAGCACGACATGACGTCCCCTGTGGTAATCATCGGCACCGGCCTTGCGGGCTACAACCTGGCCCGTGAATTTCGCAAGCTCGATGCGCAGACGCCGCTGCTGCTGATCACCGCCGATGACGGTCGCTCCTACTCCAAGCCCATGCTGTCCACCGGCTTTGCCAAGCAGAAAGACGCTGATGGCCTGTGCATGGCCGAGCCGGGCGCCATGGCCGAGCAACTGAACGCCGAGATTCGCACCCATACCCGCATCAGCGGCATCGACCCGGGCCACAAGCGCCTGTGGATTGGCGAGGAGGCGGTGGAGTACCGCGACCTGGTGCTGGCCTGGGGCGCGCAGACCGTGCAGGTGCCGATCGAAGGCGATGGCGGCGATCGGGTGTTCCCGATCAACGACCTGGAAGACTACGCGCGCTTCCGTGCTGCCGCCGTCGGCAAACAGCGCGTGCTGATCCTCGGTGCCGGCCTGATCGGCTGCGAATTCGCCAACGACATGAGCCTGGGCGGCTTCCAGGTCGATGTGGTGGCGCCGTGCGAGCAAGTCATGCCGACCCTGCTGCACCCGGCCGCTGCCACTGCCGTGCAGGCCGGGCTGCAAGGCCTGGGCGTGCGCTTTCACCTGGGCCCGGTACTGACCCGCCTGCAGCAGGTGGGCCAGGGCCTGGAGGCACACCTGTCCGATGGCAGCGTAATCGCCTGCGACCTGGTGGTTTCGGCCATCGGCCTGCGCCCGCGCACCGACCTGGCCGCCGCCGCCGGGCTGCAGACCAACCGCGGCGTTTGCGTGGATCGCCAGCTGCGTACGTCCCACGCCAACATCTTTGCCCTTGGCGACTGTGCCGAGGTCGATGGCATCAACCTGCTCTATGTGATGCCGCTGATGAGCTGCGCCCGCGCCCTGGCGCAAACCCTGGCCGGCAAGCCGACAACGGTCGCCTACGGGCCGATGCCTATCACCGTGAAAACCCCCGCCTGCCCGCTGGTGGTTTCGCCGCCGCCCCCGGGCCACGAAGGCACCTGGCAGGTGGACGGGCAGGGCAGTGACCTCAAGGTGCTCTGCCTTGATGCCGACGGCAAGCTGCTGGGCTACGCCCTGACCGGGGCGGCCGTGATGGACAAGCTGGCCCTGAATCGCCAGCTGCCGGCCGTTATGGCGTAAATAGCTGGTGTTCTGTCGGATTTATCCTGTTGTTGCTTGCACAATGGCCGCCCAGATACTGGCGCGGCCCCGGTGCACGTGCCATTCTCACTTCCGTCTGCCGCAGATTAGAGCCTGCGGTGCCTTGAGCGCTGCTCCCAGGGCAGCACGGCATAACAACAAGAATTCCGTCAAAGAGGCTTCACTATGCGCAAACCAGAACTCGCCGCCGTCATCGCCGAAAAGGCCGATCTGACCAAGGAAAAGGCCAATCAGGTTTTGAACGCGATTCTCGACAGCATCACGGGTGCCCTGGACAAGGACACCGTGACTTTGGTCGGTTTCGGCACCTTCGAAAAACGCCATCGCGGTGCGCGTACCGGCAAGAACCCGCAAACCGGTGAGCCGGTCAAGATCAAGGCCAGCAATACCGTGGCCTTCAAGCCAGGCAAGAACCTGCGCGACAGCGTCAACGCCCCCGTCAAGCCGGCCAAGAAAGGCAAGTGATCGCTCCCTGACAACCCCAGTGTCAGCCAAGCGGGCGCCCCAGGGCGCCCGTTGTGCTTTCTGCAGGCAAAATGTTTCGAACTTGCATAAATAGTTCTGTAAAAGGATAAACTGCGCGCCTTAGTCACTTTTAATTCGAGGCGCGTTGATGAAGTTCCGCTTTCTTCTCTGGGCCATGGGGCTGTTGATGGCCAGGGCCAGCCGTAACAACCCGGCTTTCCAGCAGCAACTCAAGGGCAAGGACCTGGTGTTCCAGATGCAGACTCTGGACGGCAAGGTCGCCCGGCACTTCATCGTCAACAACGAACGCATCAGCAGCAAAGGCGGTGCGCACCCGCAGCCGGCGTTCGCCATTGCCTTCAAGGACGCCGCCTATGGCTTCGCTACCCTGCAGGCGGGTAACAAGCAGTTGGCGTTCATGCAGGGGATTCAGGACAAGCACATCCAGATCAAGGGCAACCCGGCCCTGGTGATGTGGTTCCAGGGGTTGATGAAGTACCTGAAGCCGAAGAAGAAGGGCTGAAACCCAACGGGGATGTTGACGCCTTACCTGTGGGAGCGGGCATGCCCGCTCCCACAGGTTACGCGTTAATGCTTAATGCGGTGCGTGGAACTGCGAAGCCAGCTCGCGCAGCAGGTTCTCGGCCTCGAGCACCTTGTTCACCACTTCCTCGGCCTTGTCCCGGGTTATCCCCAGCCGCTCCAGCAGCTCGTCAGGAATCTCCTGCTGCGGCCCCGAGCCAATCCCCCGCGAGCGCAGCAGGCGGGTGGCCAGGCATACCAGGTTGGGGAATGCCGAATACTCGCCTTCATAGGCTGGGTCGTGCTGGAAGCGCAGCGCGGTGGACAGTTCTTCCGGCATGTCCCACAGCTTCATCAGCCAGGCTCCGATCTGTTCGCGGCTGATGCCCAGCAGGTGTTGTTCCACGTAGGTGTGGCACAGGTGCGGGTTGACCTCCAGGTGGCGGCAGATCAGCGAGAAGTGCGGCGGAAACACGTGTGCCAACAGCAAGTAGCCGAAATTGTGCAGCAGCCCGGCCAGGTAGGTCAGGCCAGCTTCCGGGCGTTCGGCTCGCGGCATGGCACGGGTCAGGCCATCGATGACGGCAGCAGTGTAGATCGACTGCTGCCAGTATGGTGTGGCCTGCTGCGGGTGGTCTTTCGGCAGGCTCAGGGTCTTGCCCAGTGCGAGACCCAAGGCCAGGTTGATCACCAGGTCGAAACCCAGCACCCGCACGATGGCATCTTCCACAGAGCGAATCTTGTAGGTCGAGCCGTAGTAGGGCGATGCCGCCCAGCTCACCACCTGTGCCGCCAGTGCCGGGTCGGTTTCGACCACGCCCGTGATGTCATCGATACTGGCGTTGGGGTCTACCCGCAGCTTGATGATCTTTTGCGCGGTGTCGGCCAATGGCGGGATTTCGATGGTTTCTTCCAGGCGCTTCTGAATGCGCCTGGCGGTGAAGGCTTGCACTGCCTGGGTGATTTCCCGGGTGTCGTCATCGGGGCGGTCGAGGTTTGGGCTGATGGCCTCGACCTCCTGGCCGAAGCTGCTGGCGCTGGCCTTGACCAGCATGCGCTTGAAGTGCACGCGGTCGATTTCCAGCAGCAGGCCGGCTTCACCGGACTGGATGAACACGCTATCGGCGTCGAGCAGGCTCTTTTCGTACTGGCACGGCGAGCTGGTCAGCGCCGGGATACCCGGCAGGGCCTTGAGCTGATGCTTGTCCAGCATCTGCTTCAGGCGCGGCACCGACACCGCCGTGAGCTTGCGCCCGGTCAGTTCGGCCAGGCGGTCAAGGTCCAGCAGCTGGCTTTGCGGGAACAGCACCATCAGGGCGCCGACCTCGTCATCGAGCAGCACGGCCTGTACCCGCGACGCTGGCGGCAGGTGCGGATGTTCGACCACCTCGCGGTAGGCTACGCCGAGTTTGTCGAGCAGCAGCCGGATGACCGAGGGAGCGTGTGGGGTTGCGGTTTCCAGGGCAACTTCAGTCATGGTCCGTATCCACTGATTCTTTTAAACGCAAAGTATAACCAGCCTCGGGGCGAAACTGGATCCATTATGGGACGAGCGTCACACTTGGCCATATTGCTGGCCATGGCGCAGCCAGCGGTCGAGTAGTGGGCTGACGTGCTCCGGCCAGCGTGCGATCAGGGCCTGGGCGGCGTCGCGCACGGCCGGCAGCAGGTCGGCATCGCGCATCAGGTCGGCGACCTTGAACTGCAGCAGGCCGGTCTGGCGGGTGCCGAGCATCTCGCCGGGGCCACGCAGCTCCAGGTCTTTCTCGGCGATGATGAAGCCGTCGTTGGTTTCCCGCATGATCCCTAACCGTTCGCGGCCGATCTGCGACAGTGGCGGGTGGTACAGCAGCACGCAATGGCTTACGGCGCTGCCCCGGCCAACCCGGCCGCGCAGCTGGTGCAACTGGGCCAGGCCCAGGCGCTCGGGGTTCTCGATGATCATCAGGCTGGCGTTGGGCACGTCCACGCCCACCTCGATGACCGTGGTGGCGACCAGCAACTGCAGGTTGCCGGCCTTGAACTCGGCCATGATTTCAGCCTTTTCCGCCGGCTTCATGCGACCGTGGATCAGCCCCACCCGCAGTTCGCCCAGGGCGCTGCCCAGCTCCTCGTAGGTGCTTTCGGCGGCCTGGCAGGTCAGTTCTTCGGACTCTTCGATCAGGGTGCACACCCAGTAGGCCTGGCGCCCTTCGGCGCAGGCGGCGCGTACCCGCTCGACCACTTCGAAGCGGCGGCTGTCGGCCACCAGCACGGTGTTCACCGGGGTGCGCCCGGGCGGCAGTTCGTCGAGCACCGAGGTGTCCAGGTCGGCGTAGGCGCTCATGGCCAGGGTGCGCGGAATAGGCGTGGCGGTCATGATCAGCTGGTGCGGGCACAGCTCGCCGGCCACGCCCTTCTTGCGCAGGGCCAGGCGTTGCTGCACGCCAAAACGGTGCTGTTCATCGATGATCGCCAGGGCCAGGTGCTTGAACTTCACCTCTTCCTGGAACAGCGCGTGGGTGCCGACCACCATCGGTGCACCGTTGGCGATCTGCTCCAGGGCGGCTGCCCGGGCCTTGCCCTTGAGCTTGCCGGCCAGCCAGGCCACTTCGATGCCCAGCGGTTCGAGCCAGCGCTTGAAGGTGATGTAGTGCTGTTCGGCGAGGATCTCGGTGGGCGCCATCAAGGCCACCTGGTAGCCGGCCTCCAGGGCCTGCAGGGCAGCCAGGGCGGCGACCACGGTCTTGCCGGCACCCACGTCGCCCTGCACCAGGCGCATCATCGGCTCGTGCTGGCTGAGGTCGTAGGCAATTTCGTTGGCTACCCGCTGCTGCGCGCCGGTCGGCTGGAAGCCCAGGTTGGCCAGGTACTGCGCCTGCAGGCGCTGGGCCTTGGGCAGCACCGGTGCGCGCAGGCTGCGCAGGCTTTCGCGCAGGCGTTGCTGCGACAGCTGGTGGGTCAGTAGCTCTTCGAAGGCCAGGCGGTGCTGGGCCCAGTGCTGGCCTTCGGCAAGCTCGTCGAGGTCGGCATCGGCCGGCGGGTTGTGCAGGTAGCGGATGGCATCGTCCAGCGGTGCCAGCTGGTAGTCCCTGGCCAGTTCGTCGGGCAGCCAGTCCGGCAGGCTGCGCGGGCCGAGCAGGCCCAGGCTCTGCTGGCACAGCAGGCGCAGGCGTTGCTGGGTAAGGCCTTCGGTGGACGGGTAGATCGGCGTCAGGGTCTGCTCGACCGGTGGCGGCGGCTCGTCGCCATTCAGTGCGCGGTATTCCGGGTGGTAGATTTCCAGGCCCGAAGCACCAGGGCGGGCTTCGCCGTAGCAGCGCAGGTGAGTGCCACGCTTGAGGCCTTCCTTCTGCGCGTTGCTGAAGTGGTAGAAGCGCAGGCTCAGCACGCCGCTGCCGTCACCCAGGCGCACTACAAGACTGCGGCGCTTGCCCATGGTCACGTCGGCGCCGCTGACCACGCCTTCGATCACCGCGTCCTGGCCCGGACGCAACTGCCCGATCGGCACTACGCGGGTGCGATCCTGGTAGCGCAGGGGGAGGTGGAACAGCACGTCCTGCAGGTTCTCCAGGCCGACCTTGGCGAGTTTCTCCGCCATGGCCTCACCAACCCCCTTGAGTACCGTGACCGGGACCTTCGACAGCTCACTCATGACTCAGGCCGGCTGTTCCGCAGGGGCTTTGGCGACCGAGCACAGGCGGATCGAGTCGGCGAGGATCTCGATGGCCTTCGGCCGCGGGAAGCTGGCGCGCCAGGCGATGGCCACGGTGCGGAATGGTGCCGGTGCGGTCAGTGGGCGGACCTCGATGACGCCGGGGGCGTAGTGGTGGCTGTGCACCGCCGACAGCGGCAGGATCGACACGCCAAGGCCCGAGGCCACCATGTGACGGATGGTTTCCAGCGAGCTGGACTCGACCGTGGTGTGCCTGGAGCCTTCACCGCCCTTGTTCAGCGTTGGGCAGGCTTCCAGTACCTGGTCGCGGAAGCAGTGGCCTTCACCGAGCAGCAACAGGCTCTTGTCGTTGAGCATGGCGGTGTCGATGGTCTTTTTCGCCGTCCACGGGTGGTCGGCCGGCATCAGGGCGCAGAATGGCTCGTCGTACAGCGGCAGGGTCAGCACGTCGGCTTCGTTGAACGGCAGGGCGATGATCACTGCGTCCAGTTCGCCGTTGCGCAGCTTTTCGCGCAATACGTGGGTGAAGTTTTCTTCGATGTACAGCGGCATCTGCGGCGCCACACGGTGCAGCTGCGGGATCAGGTGCGGGAACAGGTACGGGCCGACGGTATAGATGGCACCGACCTTGAGCGGGGCGGTCAGCTGGTTCTTGCCGGCCTGGGCCAGTTCGCGAATGCCCTGGGCCTGCTCCAGTACCTTCTGCGCCTGGGCGACGATGCTTTCGCCGACCGGGGTCAGGCGTACCGCGCTCTTGCTGCGCTCGAAAATCAACACGCCAAGCTCATCCTCGAGCTTCTTCACACCGACCGACAGGGTCGGCTGGCTCACATGGCAGCGTTCGGCGGCATGGCCGAAGTGCTGTTCCTGGGCGAGTGTGACGATGTAGCGTAATTCTGTGAGGGTCATAACGTGCGTCCATGAAGTTGCGGGCCCAGCATAGCGGCTGCAATCGATAGACGCACGTTATCAGACTTGCCGATTTGTGACAGAAACAAAAGTCTCAGCGGCGGTCCAGCGAGTAGACGAACGGTGCCACGACTTCGATCGTGCCGTTGTTCAGCAACTCGGGTGGCGGTTTGGGTACCGTACCGGCCCGGCGGATCATTTCCAGGGTCGCCCGGTCCAGGGCGGCACTGCCCGAGCCACCGGCCATGGAATACGACACCACCTTGCCTTCGGCGTCGACCACGAAGCGCAGGCGGTTGATGCCCTGCAGGCCGCGACGGCGCGCGTCTTCCGGGTAGCGCTTGTACTTGGCCAGATGACGCAGCAGGTCGCTCTGCCAGGTCGGCAGGGCGTTGCTGTTGGACGCAATGCTCGGCGCCGGTGCAGCGGACTTCTGCGGTGGCGTGTTGCTGGGCGGTGCGTCTACCGTTTGTTCGGTCGGCGGTGCTTCCTTCGGCGGCTCAGGCTTTTTCTCGGGCTTGGGCGGCTGCGGCTTGGCCTTCGGCTTGGGCGGCTTGGGAATGGCGATCTTGGGTTTGGGGGCCTCGGCCAGCTTCGGCAGCGGCGGTTCCTCGACCGGTGCCGGTGGCTGTGGGGCCGCTTTCGGAGGGGGTGGTGGCGCAGGCTCCGGCAACGGTGCCAGCTCGACCATCATGGCTGCCGGGGGCAGTTCGATGGCCTGGGGCACCGACCAGTTGAGCGTCAGCAGCACGGCGACCACGTGCACACCCAGCACGATCGCCAGGCTGCCACCGTAGCGCGCCATGTTCGAGCGCGTTCTTGTCATTTCTTGGCTGCCGTCTCGAGACCTACCAGACCGACTTTCAGGTAGCCGGCCGCGCGCATGTTGTTCATCACTTCCATCAGGTCACCGTAATCCACGCCTTTGTCAGCCTGGAAGAAGATGGTGGTTTCCTTGTCGCCCTTGGTCTTGGCATCGAGCATCGGGCCAAGCTGGTCGGGGGCAGGGACCTGATCGTCGCCGACGTACAGCTTCTGGTCGGCCTTGACGCTGACGAACACCGGTTTCTCGGGCCTCGGCGCCGGCTTGGCGGTCGAGGCTGGCAGGTCGACCTTGATGTCGACCGTGGCCAGGGGGGCTGCGACCATGAAGATGATCAGCAGCACCAGCATCACGTCGATGAACGGCGTAACGTTGATTTCGTGGTTTTCGGCGAGGTCGTCGCCACCTTCGTTGAGATGCAGGCCCATGGCTTACCCCACTTTCACCATGTGCGGGGCAACACGCTCGCTGCCCTGGTGGTCCAGGTCACGGCTGACCAGCAGCAGCACCTGGGCGGAGGCGTCGGACACCTGGGCCTTGTAGCCGGCGATGGAGCGGGCGAAGACGTTGTAGATGACCACGGCCGGGATCGCGGCGACCAGGCCCAGGGCGGTGGCCAGCAGGGCTTCGGCGATACCCGGGGCAACCACGGCCAGGTTGGTGGTCTGGGTCTTGGCGATGCCGATGAAGCTGTTCATGATGCCCCATACGGTACCGAACAGGCCGACGAACGGCGCAGTGGAGCCGATGGTGGCGAGTACGCCGGTGCCGCTGCTCATGGTACGGCCGCTGGCGTGTACCAGGCGCTCCAGGCGGAAGCTGACGCGCTCCTTGATGCCTTCTTTTTCGCGGGCGTTGGCCGACAGGCGCATCTCTTCGAGGGCGTCGTGGACCAGGGTGTGGGCCAGGGTGCCTTCCTTGTTGGAAACGTCGCTGGCTTCCTTGAGGCTGGCGGATTTCTTCAGCAGGGCGATTTCACCACGCAGGCGGCGCTTGGCGCCCATCAGCTCGAAGCCTTTGGCGATCCAGATGGTCCAGGTGATGATGGAGGCGATGGCCAGGCCGATCATGACTGCCTTCACCACCACGTCGGCGTTCTTGTACATGCCCCATGGGGACAGGTCGTGAGCCATGCCCAGCGAGGTGTCTTCAACCAGGGCTTCGACGCTCGGGTCTACTGCGACCGGGGCATCAGCCGGGGTGGCGGCAACTGCGCCGGCAGCCGGCGCTGCGGCTGGAGCAGCTGGAGCAGTAGCGGCAGCCGGGGTGGCGGCATTGGCGGTTGGCTCATCGGCCATGGCCACCGGGGCCAGCACCAGGCTGAGCGTCAGCGCGGCGATGGCGCGCCAGGCGCGCGACGGGGTTGGCGAAGCGGAAGGTTGAGTACGTGTCATGCTGGCCGGACCTGATGAAGAATAGAGTGAACGTTCTCCAAGGCCTCGAGGTAGGCCGAGAACAATTTGGCGGCCATTATTGCAAGTAATTCTTGTTAACAAAAGTAATCTTGTTGCTTTTTTCGCCTATGGTCTAGCTATCCATCGTGTAGCGTGGGCGGGCTGATCAATTGGTCCAGGGAGTTTAGAGATGTCAGGCCTTTCCGTGATGGTGGTGGGTTGTGGTGATGTAGGCGGGCGTCTTGCCCGGCAAATGCTTGCGCGCGGTTGGCAGGTGTGCGGCCTGCGTCGCTCGATCGGGCAGTTGCCTGCGGGTGTCGTGCCGGTGGCTGCAGACCTGTCCGAGCCCTCCATTCCCGCCGCCTGGCCGCAGCGTGCACCGGACTACCTGGTGTACTGCGTGGCGGCCAGCCAGCACGACGAGGCGGGTTACCAGGCGGCGTATGTTGATGGTTTGCGCCATGTGCTGGCCTGGCTGGCCGAGCGCGGCCAACGCCCACGGCGCCTGCTGTTCGTGTCCAGCAGCAGCGTGTATGCACAGAAGGACGGCGAGTGGATCGAGGAGGGCGCGGCCACCGAGCCTGAAGGCTATTCCGGGCGGTTGATGCTGGAGGCTGAGCGGCTGGCACTGGCCAGTGGCATCCCGGCTAGCGTGGTGCGCCTGACCGGAATCTATGGCCCCGGCCGCGAGTGGCTGCTCAGTCAGGTGCGCCAGGGCTACCGCGTGGCCGAGGAGCCTCCGCTGTATGGCAACCGTATTCATGCCGAGGACGCCGCCAGCCTGTTGGCGTTCCTGTTGCAGGCCGATGCCGATGGCAAGGTGCTGGATGACTGCTACATCGGCGTCGACGACGACCCGGCGCCGCTGGCCGACGTGGTGGCCTGGCTGCGGGCGTACATGGGGGTGACCGAGTGGTCGGATGAGCAGCGGGTGCGGCGTACCGGCAGCAAGCGCTGCAGCAATGCCCGGGCAAGGGCGTTGGGCTGGGCGCCGGTGTATCCGAGTTACAAGGAAGGCTATGCCGCAATCCTGGAAGGCGTGCGCTGAGTCTACCGGCCTCTTCGCGGGTAAACCCGCTCCCACAGGTGCACCGCTGGTTTCAAGCCTGGCGGTGTACCTGTGGGAGCGGGTTTACCCGCGAAGAGGCCAGTGTGTTCGGCCGCTATTCAGCAGGTCTCAGCTGCGCTCCAGCACCCATTGGCGCTTGCCTGCTGCCAGTTCCGGCATTTCATCCGGCTGCGCACGGTTCACCGCCTGGAAGATCTCCAGCTTGTCGCCATCGCGCTTGATGATGAATGGCGCACCACGTTGGTTGCGCTCCAGCCACAGGCTGTCATTGCTGCCACCCATGGTCGCGCAATCACCCGCCAGGCACAGGGCGAAACGGTCTGGCCCCGGCAGGCCGGTGACGTTGCCGGTGTCGCTGAAGCGCACGGTGGCACCTTTGCCCTGGCCTTCGACGACCTTCCAGTCGCCGCCCAGATAGGCCTGGTACAGCGCCTTCTCGAAGCTGCTGCCCAGTGGTGCGTTGGCCGCCGCCGGCGCTTTGGCGCGCACGAAGGTCTGCTTGCTGCCGCTTTGGTCGACAGCCTGCAGTTCGTCGCCATCGAGCGACAGTTGCTCGGTCTGGCCGCCCTGGAAGCTGGCCTGCCATTGCTTGTCGGTGGCGCTCAGCTGGCCGTCGGCCGCTTCGAAACCATTGCTGTAGCTGGCCTGCTGGCTGGCGACGTCGAGCTTCCACTCGAACACCGGGCCGTGCTCATTGAGCGCCTGGCGCAGGCTGCCGCCCTTGACGGCCGCAGTGATGGCGTCCTGGTTGATCCAGGTGCCGTTGAAATCTTCGGGTTTGTGGCTGGCGCAGCCGCCCAGAAGCAGGGCTGCCAGCGCGAAGGGCAGTGCTTGACGCATGACGGGGTAACCTTGCAGAGAAGGGAAGGTGACGGGCAGGGCGCCCGTCACCGGGGGCATCATTCGATGACCAGGATGGCGTCCATTTCGACCTGGGCGCCTTTCGGCAGCGCGGCAACGCCGATGGCGGCGCGGGCCGGGTACGGCTGCTCGAAGTAGCGGCCCATCACCTCGTTGACCTTGGCGAAGTGGCTCAGGTCGGTGAGGAAGATGTTCAGCTTGACGATGTCCTTGAACGAACCGCCAGCGGCTTCAGCCACGGCCTTGAGGTTCTCGAACACCTGTACGGTCTGGGCTTCGAAGCCTTCGACCAGCTCCATGGTCTTCGGGTCCAGCGGGATCTGGCCCGACATGTACACGGTGTTGCCGGCCTTGATCGCCTGCGAGTAGGTGCCGATGGCGGCAGGGGCCTTGTCGCTGTTGATGACGGTCTTGCTCATGATGACTCCTTGCAGTTGGCGGACTACGTACGCATGCGGGTGATGCGGACCACACCGGTCAGGGTACGCAGCTTCTTGATCACACGCGCCAGGTGCACGCGGTCGTGCACGCTGACCACCAGTTGGACCACGCTGATACGGCCGTCGCGTTCGTCCATGCTGATCTTCTCGATATTGCCGTCGGCGGCGTTGACACTGCTGGCCAGCAGGGCAATCAGGCCGCGCTGGTGCTCCAGTTCGACACGCAACTCGACATTGAATTCACCGGTGATGTCCTTGGCCCAGGAGAGCTGCACGCACTTCTCCGGGTTGTGGCGGATTTCACTGATGTTGCGGCAGTTTTCCAGGTGCACGACCATGCCCTTGCCGGCTGACAGGTGGCCGACGATCGGGTCACCCGGGATCGGCGTGCAGCACTTGGCGTAGCTCAGCACCAGGCCTTCGGTACCGCGGATCGCCAGCGGGCCTTCCGGTGCCGGCAACTGCTCGCCTTCGGCCGACAGCAGGCGGCGCGCGACCACGTAGGCCATGCGGTTGCCCAGGCCGATGTCTTCGAGCAGGTCTTCGATCAGCTCCAGGCGGTACTCGGCGAGAATCGCCTGGATACGTTCCTGGGGGATTCTCTCCAGGCTGCTGTCGAAGCCGGTGAGTACCTTGTTCAGCAGGCGTTCGCCCAGGCTGATGGATTCGGAGCGACGCTGCTGCTTGAGCGCGTGGCGGATGTGCGTGCGCGCCTTGCCGGTAACCACGAAGTTGAGCCAGGCCGGATTCGGCCGTGCGCCCGGGGCGCTGACGATTTCCACCGTGGAGCCGCTTTGCAGCGGTTCGGACAGCGGCGCCAGGCGGCGGTTGATGCGGCAGGCGATGCAGCTGTTGCCGACGTCGGTGTGCACCGCGTAGGCGAAGTCGACGGCCGTGGAGCCTTTGGGCAGCTCCATGATGCGGCCTTTGGGCGTGAACACGTAGACCTCGTCCGGGAACAGGTCGATCTTCACGCTCTCGATGAATTCCAGCGAGTTGCCGGCACGTTGCTGCAGTTCGAGGATGCCCTTGACCCACTGGCGGGCACGGGCGTGGCTGCCCTTGGGCTGCTCGTCGTCGTTGGACTTGTACAGCCAGTGCGCAGCGATGCCGTTGTTGGCCATCTCTTCCATCTCGCGGGTGCGGATCTGGATTTCGATGGGCACGCCGTGCATGCCGAACAGCGTGGTGTGCAACGACTGATAGCCGTTGGCCTTGGGGATCGCGATGTAATCCTTGAAGCGACCGGGCAGCGGCTTGTACAGGTTGTGCACGGCACCGAGCACGCGGTAGCAGGTGTCGACCTTGTCGACGACGATGCGGAAGGCGTACACGTCCATGATCTCGTTGAAGGCGCGGCGCTTGCCACGCATCTTCTTGTAGATGCCATAGAGGTGCTTCTGCCGGCCGCTGACCTCGCCCTCGATGCCGTCGGCGGCCAGGCAGTTGGCCAGCGAGTGCTCGATCTTGGCGACGATCTCTTTGCGGTTGCCGCGTGCGCTTTTCACTGCCCGGTGGATCAGAGACGAGCGCATCGGGTGCATGGCCTTGAAGCCGAGGTCCTCGAACTCCACGCGCACGGTGTGCATGCCCAGGCGGTTGGCGATGGGGGCGTAGATCTCGAGGGTTTCCTTGGCGATGCGCCGGCGTTTTTCGCCGGACAGCACCTCCAGGGTGCGCATGTTGTGCAGGCGGTCGGCCAGCTTGACCAGGATCACGCGGATATCGCGGGCCATGGCCATGGCCATTTTCTGGAAGTTCTCGGCTTGCGCCTCGGCCTTGGTCTCGAAGTTCATCTGGGTCAGCTTGCTGACCCCATCGACCAGTTCGGCCACGGTCTCGCCAAACTGCTGGCTGAGGGCTTCCTTGGCGATGCCGGTGTCTTCGATCACGTCGTGCAGCATGGCCGCCATCAGGCTCTGATGGTCCATGTGCATGTCGGCGAGGATGCTGGCCACGGCCAGCGGGTGGGTCACGTAGGGCTCGCCACTGCGGCGGCGCTGCCCATCGTGGGCCTGTTCGGCGTAGAAATAGGCGCGCCGGACCAGGTTGACCTGTTCCGGGCCAAGATAGGTCGACAGCCGTTCGGCCAAGGCTTCTATACCCGGCATGGGTTCACCTCCTGCCGAGGAAGGGGGCCTTGCGCCGTGCGACTTCGACCTGGCATCAATCAGACAGCCTCGTTGTTCTCGTCCTCGAACGCGGCGAACACCGGATCCTCGGTGACGATCTCTTCAGCGGCGATGAACTCGTTGGTGACGATGCCTTCGGCGATTTCACGCAGGGCAACAACGGTCGGCTTGTCGTTTTCCCACGCAACGCGTGGCTCTTTGCCGCCGGTCGCCAGCTGGCGAGCGCGCTTGGTCGAGAGCATGACCAGCTCAAAGCGGTTATCCACGTGTTCCAGGCAGTCTTCAACAGTTACGCGGGCCATGGTCTTCCTCAGTAGCAATTGCGGTGGGCGTGCAGCCCAATAGTGGGCAGGCGGACTCGATAGTTTAAAAAATCACCAGCCAATAGGGAAGCGCTGTTTTGTCGGGTGGCTACCTTCAAGCCCTGTATTGCCTTCTTCGCGGCTAAAGCCGCTCCCACAGGGACCGCATTGTTCTCAGGTTCATCACCGCACCCTGTGGGTGCGGCTTCAGCCGTGAAAGGGCCGGAACAGACACCCTATCACTTGAGCCTGACGATAACCTCAGAGCATCGCGTCACGCAACCGCGGGGTCAGCTCCTCGAACAGGGTCTGCACCGAGCGCAACGCCCGGCAATCGGGCCGGGTCAGCAGCCACAGCTGGGTGTCGCAACCCGGCAGCGGCCCGCTCAGCGCATCCACCCCGGGCAGCGCGTGCACCATGTAGTCCGGCAACGCCGCCACGCCGAGCCCGGCCGTGACCAGCTGGGCGATGGTCGACATGCCGCTGCACTGGTAGCGCGGGCTCAACCCCGGGTGCTGCTGGTTGCGCCAGACCACCGTGGGGTGGTCCTGCATCGAGTCGTCGGGGGCGATCCACGGCACGCTGGCAGGTGACTCGGCCAGGCGCTCGCGCCACTGCGGTTGGCCGCAGACCACGTAGGAGGTGGACCCCAGGTTGCGGCCCACCAGGTGCTCCGGCGGCGTGTTGGTCAGGCGCAGGGCAATGTCGGCATCGCGCCGGCTGAGGTTGGCGAAGGTGTTGGAGGTGCCCATTTCCAGCGACAGGGCCGGGTAGTTGGGCATGAACTCGGCCAGCGCCGGCAGCAGCAGGCTGTGCATCACCGCCTCGGTACAGGTCAGCCGCACCGTGCCGCTGACCACCTGCTCGCCACTGGTCATGGCGATGCGCGCCGCCTCCAGCGCCTGCTCGGCGCGTTCGGCCTGCTCGGCCAGGGCCTGGGCGGTGTCGGTCGGCAGGTAGCCCTTGCGGCTCTTGACGAACAAGGCGGTGCCCAGCGCCGACTCCAGCCGGCGGATCGAGCGGAACACCGTCGACACATCGACCTTGAGCAACTCGGCAGCCTTGGCCAGCGAGCGGCCACGTTCCAGGGCCAGGACCAGGGAAAGGTCGGCATGGGTAATCTGATATTGCATTGGTGCACGCTCTGCTTGCCGAATTGCCAATGTCTGTTGCGTTTTGGCCATTTTATAGTGGAACGGCCCCCGGGAATCAATGCGCCCGGTCGGGTAACCAGTCCCCACGATGGGAAAGTGAAAAGAACAACAGCTGCAACCATCGTCGCCCGTGAGGCGCCAGCCGTATCCCCACATCGCCGCAGCAAATCAAAGGATGTACAGCCATGACGTCGGTAACCCCGTGCGCCAGTTCTTCCAGCGAGATGAATGACTTCCTCCAGGCCCATCCGGACACGCAGTACGTCGACCTGCTGATCTCCGACATGAACGGCGTGGTACGTGGCAAGCGCATCGAGCGGGCCAGCCTGCATAAGGTGTACGAGAAGGGCATCAACCTGCCGGCATCGCTGTTCGCCCTGGACATCAACGGTTCCACCGTCGAGAGCACCGGCCTTGGCCTGGACATCGGCGATGCCGACCGCATCTGCTTCCCGATCCCTGGCACGCTGTCGGACGAGCCGTGGCAGAAGCGCCCCACCGCCCAGCTGCTGATGACCATGCACGAGCTGGATGGCCAGCCGTTCTTCGCCGACCCGCGCGAAGTGCTGCGCCAGGTGGTGAGCAAGTTCGACGACCTGGGCCTGGATATCTGCGCCGCGTTCGAGCTGGAGTTCTACCTGATCGACCAGGACAATCTCAACGGTCGCCCGCAGCCGCCGCGCTCGCCGATTTCCGGCAAGCGCCCGCAGTCGACCCAGGTGTATTTGATCGACGACCTCGACGAATATGCCGACTGCCTGCAGGACATGCTCGAAGCGGCCAAGGAGCAGGGCCTTCCCGCCGACGCCATCGTCAAGGAAAGCGCCCCGGCACAGTTCGAGGTCAACCTGCACCATGTGGCCGACCCGCTGAAGGCCTGCGACTACGCGATCCTGCTCAAGCGCCTGATCAAGAACGTCGCCTACGACCATGAAATGGACACCACCTTCATGGCCAAGCCCTACCCGGGCCAGGCAGGCAACGGCCTGCACGTGCACATTTCCTTGCTGGACAAGAAAACCGGCAAGAACATCTTCGCCAGTGACGACCCGCTGCAAAGCGACGCGCTGCGCCACGCCATCGGTGGCGTGCTGGAAACCATGCCGGCGTCGATGGCCTTCCTCTGCCCGAACATCAACTCCTACCGCCGCTTCGGTGCGCAGTTCTACGTGCCCAATGCGCCAAGCTGGGGCCTGGACAACCGCACCGTGGCCGTGCGCGTGCCCACTGACAGCAGCGACAACGTGCGCCTCGAGCACCGCGTGGCCGGTGCCGACGCCAACCCGTACCTGATGCTCGCGGCGATCCTCGCTGGCGTTCACCACGGCCTGACCAACCAGGTCGAGCCCCAGGCGCCGATCGAAGGCAACTCCTACGAACAGTTGGAGCAGAGCCTGCCGAACAACCTGCGCGATGCCCTGCGCGCGCTGGACGACAGCGAAGTCCTCAACCAATACATCAGCCCGGACTACATCGATATCTTCGTGGCCTGCAAGGAAAGCGAACTGGCCGAGTTCGAAGTGTCGATTTCCGACCTCGAGTACAACTGGTACCTGCACACGGTGTAAACCCATGAGCGCAAATGCGGTCCCCTTGATCGGTGTCAGCGCCTGCCGCCAGCAGGTGGGGAAGAACTCGTCGCACACGGTAGGCGACAAGTATGTAGAGGCGGCCGGCTTTGCCGGCTTGCCACTGATCTTGCCGGCCCGTGACGGGGGCAGCGACACGCAGGCGCTGCTGGCCCGCCTGCACGGCATTGTTTTTACCGGCTCACCTTCAAATATCGAACCGCATCATTACAATGGCGCCCCCAGCGCGGCAGGTACCCGGCACGATCTGGCGCGCGATCGCCTGACCCTGCCGCTGCTGCAGGCGGCCATTGCCGCCGGCGTGCCGGTGTTCTGTATCTGCCGTGGCTACCAGGAACTGAACGTGGCCCTGGGCGGCAGCCTGCACCAGCGCGTGCAGGAACTGCCCGGCTACCTTGACCACCGTGAACCTGAGGACGCACCCCTGGAGGTGCAATACGGCCCTCGTCACCCTGTCGGCATCGAGCCTGGCGGGATGTTCGAGCGCCTGGGCCTGGCGGCGCAGTTCGAGGTCAACTCGCTGCACAGCCAGGGCATCGACCGCCTGGCCCCGGGCCTGCGCGTCGAGGCACGGGCCCCGGATGGCCTGATCGAAGCGGTGTCCATGCCTGCGGCGCCGGGCTTTGTGCTCGGCGTGCAGTGGCACCCGGAGTGGCGATTTACCGAAAACCCGGTCTCGCTGCGCCTGTTCCAGGCGTTTCGCGAGGCCTGCATTGCCTACGCAGCACGGGAGGGCGCACGGCAGGAGGCATTCTGACGTCACCCGAAGGTCTCGGATGACTTGTTCCCGGCAGCAAGCTTTCAATGAGTGAAAGCGGGCCTTGTACGCAAGGCCTGTGAAAACAATTCCAAAATCTACGGCAAATACTCATGAGCAATTACACAGAAGCCGGCCGCCCACCCGACGTGGCGGCCGACGCGGGCAATACCCAGCGCAGCAAGGGCCTGGCCACAGGCCGGCTGGGCTTGCTGGCCAGCGTGGTGCTGGGCATTTCCACCATCGCCCCGGTCTACACCCTGACCGGCGCCCTTGGCCCGACCGTGCGTGAAGTGGGTGCGCACCTGCCTGCCGTGTTCATTGTCGGCTTCCTGCCGATGCTGCTGGTGGCCTTGGGCTACCGCGAACTGAACTCGGCGGAGCCGGACAGCGGTACTTCGTTTACCTGGTCGGCGCGTGCCTTCGGCCCGATGATCGGCTGGATCGGCGGCTGGGGCCTGGTTGTCGCCACCACCATCGTGTTGTCGAACCTGGCAGGGGTGGCGGTCGATTTCTTCTATCTGTTCCTTGGCCAGATCACCGGCAAGCATGAGCTGGCGGCATTGGCCGACAACCTGCTCATCAACATAACCACCTGTTGCGTGTTCATTGCCATGGCGGTGTGGATCTGCTGCCGCGGCATGACCACCACCATGACCGTGCAGTACGGCCTGGTGGCCCTGCAGTTGCTGGTGCTGATCGGCTTCGCCTTTGCCGCTTTCGGCGAAACCACCGCGCCGCCACCGCTGGAGTTCGATTTCGCCTGGTTCAACCCGTTCGGCGTCGAGTCGTTCTCGGCTTTTGCCGCCGGGCTGTCGCTGTCGATCTTCATCTTCTGGGGCTGGGACACGTGCCTGACCGTCAGCGAAGAGTCGGTGGGCAGTGAAGAGGTGCCGGGCAAGGCCGCCACCTGGACCGTGATGTTGATTCTCGGCCTGTACCTGTTTACCGCCATCGCCACCCTGCAGTTTGCCGGTATCAGTGAAACTGGCCTGGGCCTGAACAACCCGCGCATCCAGGAAAACGTGTTTGCCCACCTGGCCGGCCCGGTCATGGGGCCGCTGGCGATCCTGATGTCCATCGCCGTGCTGGCCAGCACGGCGGCTTCGCTGCAGTCGACCTTCGTGGCGCCGGCGCGCACCCTGTTGGCCATGGGTTACTACGGCGCGGTACCGCAAAAGTTCGCCAGCGTCTGCCCGCGTTCGCAAACCCCGCGCTACGCCACCATCTGCGCCGGCCTGGCCGCAGGCCTGTTCTACGTGACCATGCGTACCCTGAGCGAGAACGTGCTGGCCGATACCATTACCGCACTGGGCATGATGATCTGCTTCTACTATTCGCTGACCGCGTTCGCCTGCGTCTGGTATTTCCGCCACAGCCTGTTCGACAGCCTGCGCCACTTCATCATGCGCGGCCTGTGCCCGCTGGTGGGTGGGGTGATCTTGTCGGTGATCTTTGCGCGTACCGCCATCGATAGCGCCTCGCCGGACTTCGGCAGTGGCTCGCATGTGGGCGGGCTGGGGCTGGTGTTCGTTATTGCCGCGATCATCTCGGTGCTCGGCATCGCGCTGATGATGCTGTCGCGCATGCGCGCGCCGGCGTACTTCCTGGGGGCTACCCTGCGTCAGCAGGCTACCTTGCCACTGCAGGAATAAAGCTGGGGGCGCTTTGTGCCCCTATCGCGACACAAGGCCGCTCCCACAAAAGCACGGCGTACGCCATCAGATGTGGGAGCGGCCTTGTGTCGCGAAAGGGCCTCGAAGAGGCCCAGGCAATCTTTAGCCGATCATTTGCTTCAGCAACGCCGCATGACGCTGCTGCTGCTTCTTCAACACCAGGCGATTCGAGCGGAACACCGCTTTCAAATCCTCCAGCGCCACGTCGAAATCATCGTTGATGATCACGTAGTCATACTCGTCGTAGTGCACCATCTCGCTGACGGCTTCCTTCATGCGCCCGGCGATGATCTCTTCGCTGTCCTGCCCGCGGCCGTCCAGGCGCTGGCGCAGGGCCTGCTGGCTTGGCGGCAGGATGAACACCGACAACGCCTGCGGCATCAGCTTGCGCACTTGCTGCGCGCCCTGCCAGTCGATTTCCAGGATCAGGTCGTAACCCTGGTCCAGGGTCTGCTGCAGCGCGCTGCGCGAGGTGCCGTAGAAGTTGCCGAACACCTCGGCATGTTCCAGGAAGTCGCCTTGGGCGATCAGCGCCTTGAATTCCTCGTGGACGACGAAGTGGTAGTTCACCCCGTGCTGCTCGCCCGGGCGCATGGCGCGGGTGGTGTGCGAGACCGAGACGCGGATTTGCTGGTCGTCCTTGGTCAGGGCGGTGACCAGGCTGGTCTTGCCGGCGCCCGAAGGAGCCGAAACGATGTAGAGGGTGCCGCTGCTATGGTTCATGGTCGGGGTGGCCTTACTCGATGTTCTGTACTTGTTCACGCATCTGTTCGATCAATACCTTCAGGTTGACCGCCGCTTGCGTGCTGCGTGGGTCGAAGGCCTTGGAGCCGAGGGTGTTGGCCTCGCGGTTGAGTTCCTGCATCAGGAAGTCCAGGCGCCGGCCGGCGGCACCGCCACCCTTGAGCACTCGGCGCACTTCGGTGACGTGGGTGCTGAGACGGTCGAGTTCCTCGGCCACGTCGCTCTTCTGGGCCAGCAGCACCATCTCCTGCTCCAGGCGTTGCGGGTCGAGTTCGGCCTGCATGTCGCCGAAGCGGTCGAGGATCTTCTGCCGCTGCGCCGCCAGCATCTGCGGCACCAGGGCGCGCAGGGTGGTGACTTCGCTGGCCATGTTGTCCAGGCGCTCGTTGATCAGCCGGGCCAGTTCCTGGCCTTCACGCTGGCGCCCGGCCTTGAGCTCGGCCAGCGCTTCATCGAACAGCGCCATGGCTTCGCTATTCAGTGCCTGCGGGTCGCTGGCGTCGGCTACCAGCACGCCAGGCCAGGACAGCACCTCCAGCGGGTTCAGGGGGGCCGGCTGCTTGATCAGGCCGGCCACTTCCTCGGCGGCGGCAACCAGCTGTGCGGCGCGCTCGCGGTCCACCTTCAGTGGTTTGCCGTTGCTGTCTTCGTTGAGGCGCAAGGTGCATTCCACCTTGCCCCGCGACAGGCCCTGGCGCAGGCCTTCACGCACGGCGCCTTCGAGGTCGCGCAGGGCCTCGGGCAGGCGCAGGTGCGGTTCCAGGTAACGGTGGTTGACCGAGCGCAGCTCCCAGACCAGGGTGCCTTGGCTGCCGGCGCGCTCGACACGAGCAAAAGCGGTCATGCTGTGCACCATGGGGAGTACCTCGCGTAGATGAATGAACGGTGGGAGCCTCTCGGCTGCAAGGCGCAGGATTGTAGCGCAGTGGGGCCATGGCGCCCAATCCACCCATGTTACCGACGGGTGGCCTGGCCGGTAGGAAAAGGCGACGGGCAGTGCCGGGCGCGACAATAGGCATGTCTTCCCCGGGCTGCGGGCTCTATAATGCTCGGCAGATTCAAAGTCCCAGTACAGGTATCCCAGATGAAACGTCCAAGTGGTCGCGCCGCCGATCAGCTCCGCTCGATCCGCATCACCCGCAACTACACCAAGCACGCCGAAGGGTCGGTACTGGTCGAGTTCGGTGACACCAAGGTCATCTGCACGGTCAGCGTGGAAAACGGTGTGCCACGCTTCCTCAAAGGCCAGGGCCAAGGCTGGCTGACCGCCGAATACGGCATGCTGCCGCGCTCCACCGGCGAGCGTAACCAACGTGAAGCCAGCCGTGGCAAGCAGGGTGGGCGCACCCTGGAAATCCAGCGCCTGATCGGCCGTTCGCTGCGCGCCGCGCTGGACATGAGCAAGCTCGGTGACATCACTCTGTACGTCGACTGCGACGTGATCCAGGCCGATGGTGGCACCCGCACTGCGTCCATCACCGGTGCCATGGTCGCCCTGTGCGACGCCCTGGCGGTGATCAAGAAGCGCGGTGGCCTGAAGGCCGGCAACCCGCTCAAGCACATGATCGCCGCCGTGTCGGTGGGCATGTACCAGGGCGAAGCGGTGCTCGACCTGGACTACCTGGAAGACTCCGCCGCCGAAACCGACCTGAACGTGGTCATGACCAGCGCCGGTGGTTTCATCGAAGTGCAGGGTACTGCCGAGGGCGCGCCGTTCCAGCCTGAAGACTTCAACGCCATGCTCGCCCTGGCACAGAAGGGCATGAGCGAGATCTTCGAACTGCAGCAGGCGGCACTGGCCGACTGAACCCAGCCAGGGAGGTGCGGGGCATGAGCGAATCGAACCTGTCGATCACCCCGCCCAATGCCGAAATCCGGCAATGGGCGATGTTCTGCCACCTCTCCGCGCTGCTGGGCCTGGTGGTGCCGCTCGGGCACCTGCTGGGCCCGCTGGTGCTGTGGCACCTCAAGCGCGAGCAAGACCCTTTCATCGACGCCCAGGGCAAAGAGGCGCTGAACTTTCAGATCAGCGTGACCATTGCCGGGTTCATCTGCTTCCTGCTGATGTTCGTGTTCATCGGGCTGGTGCTGTTCGCCATGCTGATGGTCGCGGTGATGATCCTGATCATCATTGCGGCGGTGCGGGCGAATGAGGGCAAGCCTTATCGCTACCCGATGATCTGGCGACCGATCAAATAGCAATTGGGGCCGCAGAGCGGCCCCAATTGCGTTTAGATGGTCAACGTCCAGTCATAGTCGACGATCAGCGGCGCATGCTGGGAGAAGCGCGGCTGACGCGGCAGACGGGCGTTACGCACGAAGCGGCGCAGGCCCGGGGTTAGGATCTGGTAGTCGAACCGGTAGCCCAGGTTGAGCATCTCGGCCTGCTCGTTGTCCGGCCACCAGCTGTACTGGTCGCCTTCACGGCTGACTTCGCGCAGGGCATCGACGTAACCCATCTCGCCAGTGATCGCATCCATCCAGGCGCGCTCCGGCGCCAGGAAACCCGGCGACTGCTGGCTGTCACGCCAGTTCTTGATGTCGAGCTTCTGCTGCGCCACGTAGAACGAGCCGCAGTAGATGTATTCGCGACGCTTGCGACGCTGTTTGTCCAGGTATTTGGCGAAGTCGTCCATCAACTTGAACTTCTGGTTCAAGTCTTCGTCGCCGTTCATACCCGAAGGCAGCAGCAGGCTGGCAATACTGACTTTGTCGAAATCTGCTTGCAGGTAACGCCCGTAGCGGTCGGCTGTCTCGAAGCCCAGGCCGGTGATGACTGCCTTGGGCTGCATGCGCGAATACAGGGCCACACCACCTTGGGCAGGCACCTCCGCGTCGCAGGCATAAAGGAAATAGCCATCGAGCTGGAAAGCTGGGTCATCGAGTTCAAAGGCCGAGGCGCGGGTATCCTGAAGGCAGATGACGTCGGCATTCTGGGCTTGCAGCCAGCTGAGCAAACCACGCTCGGCCGCAGCCTGAATGCCATTTACGTTCACACTGATGATCCGCATAAATGGCCCCAAAAATCTCGTGCGTGTATGATACCCGAGCTCAAACCATTTAGCTAAATCCGTGGTGTCCGGGACTATCCATGCAGCCGTATCAGCGCGACTTCATCCGTTTTGCCATCGATCGCGGGGTACTGCGTTTCGGTGAATTCACCCTGAAATCGGGGCGTACCAGCCCGTATTTCTTCAATGCCGGCCTGTTCAACACCGGTTCCGCCCTGGCCGAACTGGGGCGCTGCTATGCCGCAGCCATCGTCGACAGCAAGATCCCGTTCGATGTGCTGTTCGGCCCGGCCTACAAGGGTATCCCGCTGGCAGCGACGACTGCCGTGGCCCTTGCCGATCAGCATCAGCTCGACGTGCCATGGTGCTTCAACCGCAAGGAAGCCAAGGATCACGGCGAAGGCGGCAGCCTGGTCGGTGCACCGCTGGCCGGTGACGTGCTGATCATCGACGACGTGATCACCGCCGGTACCGCCATTCGTGAGGTCATGCAGATCATCAATGCCCAGCAGGCCAAGGCCGCCGGCGTGCTGATCGCGCTGAACCGCGAAGAGCGTGGCAATGGCGAGCTGTCGGCGATCCAGGAAGTGGAGCGCGACTTCGGTATCCCGGTGGTCAGCATCGTTTCGCTGACCCAGGTGCTGGAGTTCCTGGCCGATGACCCGCAGCTGAAGCAGCATCTGCCGGCTGTCGAGGCTTACCGGGCGCAGTACGGTATCTGATTCGAGGCCCGGAAATGAAAAAGGCGACCTTCGCATGAGGGTCGCCTTTTTTGTTTCGCCTGTTCCGGCCTCTTCGCGGGTAAACCCGCTCCCACAGGATCTCCACAGCCCTCAAAGGCGGTGCAGTACCTGTGGGAGCGGGTTTACCCGCGAAGAGGCCGGAACAGGTTGACGATCAGCGCTGCTTGCGGTTGGTAATCAGGGTACCCACACCACTGTCGGTGAAGATCTCCAGCAGTACCGCATTCGGCACACGGCCGTCGATGATGTGCGAGCTGTTCACACCGCCCTGCACCGCATCCAGTGCGCACTTGATCTTCGGCAGCATGCCGCCGTAGATGGTGCCGTCGGCGATCAGTTCGTTGACCTGCTCGGTGGTCAGGCCGGTCAGCACCTCGCCCTGCTTGTCCATCAGGCCGGCGATGTTGGTCAGCAGCATCAGCTTCTCGGCCTTCAGCGCCTCGGCTACCTTGCCCGCCACCAGGTCGGCGTTGATGTTGTACGACTCACCGTTGGCACCCACGCCGATCGGCGCGATCACCGGGATGAAGTCGCCCTTCACCAGCATGTTCAGCAGGTCGGTGTTCACGCTCACCACTTCGCCCACGTGGCCGATGTCGATGATTTCCGGGGTGGTCATCTCGGGTGTCTGGCGGCTGACGGTCAGCTTGCGGGCGCGGATCAGCTCCGCGTCCTTGCCGGTCAGGCCGATGGCGCTGCCGCCGTGGCGGTTGATCAGGTTGACGATGTCCTTGTTGACCTGGCCACCCAGCACCATCTCCACCACGTCCATGGTCGCCGAGTCGGTGACGCGCATGCCGTCGATGAAGTGGCTTTCGATCGACAGGCGCTTGAGCAGGTCGCCGATCTGCGGGCCACCACCGTGGACCACCACCGGGTTGATGCCCACAGCCTTCATCAGCACGATGTCACGGGCGAAGCCGGTCTTGAGCTCCTCGCTCTCCATCGCGTTGCCGCCGTACTTGATCACCAGGGTCTTGCCGACAAAGCGGCGGATGTAAGGCAGTGCTTCGGACAAAACCTCGGCTACATGGGAAGCGGCATCGCGATCGAGGGTCATGCAGGGCTCCTGTAAGGAACAGATAGTCGGTCAGAACGGCAGTTGCAGCTCAGGCTCAACCCGCAGCAACTGAGTACGGAAAACATCCTTGATACGTTGCAATTCGGCGTCGCTGTCGGCCTCGAAGCGCAGCACCAGCACCGGGGTGGTGTTGGAGGCGCGAACCAGGCCCCAGCCGTGGGCATAATCCACCCGCACACCATCGATGGTGGTCAGGTTGGCGTCGCCCCAGTCGGCGTCGCGTTGCAGTGCATCAATGATGCTGAATTTACCCTCGTCGGTCACATCAATATTGATTTCCGGCGTGGAAATATCGTTCGGGAAGGCGGCAAACAGGTTTTCGGCGCTTTGCCCGGTCTTGCTGAGGATCTCCAGCAGGCGCGCGGCGCTGTAGATGCCGTCGTCGAAACCGTACCAGCGTTCCTTGATGAAGATGTGACCGCTCATCTCGCCGGCCAGCAGCGAGCCAGTCTGTTTCATCTTCTTCTTGATCAGCGAGTGGCCGGTCTTCCACATCAGCGCGCGGCCGCCGTGCTGCTCGATCAGCGGGGTCAGGCGGCGGGTGCATTTGACGTCGAAGATGATTTCGGCGCCCGGGTTGCGCGACAGCACGTCCTGGGCAAACAGCATCAGCAGGCGGTCGGGGTAGACGATGCTGCCGGTGTTGGTCACCACGCCGACGCGGTCGCCGTCACCGTCGAAGGCCAGGCCGATGTCGGCGCCGGTTTCCTTGACCTTGGCGATCAGGTCTTCGAGGTTTTCCGGCTTGCCCGGGTCCGGGTGGTGGTTGGGGAAGTTGCCATCGACCTCGCAGAACAGCGGGATCACTTCGCAGCCCAAGGCTTCGATCAGTTGCGGCGCAACCACGCCAGCGGCGCCATTGCCGCAGTCCACCACCACCTTGAGCTTCCTGGCCAGCTTCACGTCGCCGACAATCTGCTGGAAGTAGCGGTCGAGGATCTCGACCTTTTCTACGCGGCCTTCGGCGCGGGTCAGGTTGTTGGTTTTCAGGCGGGTCAGCAGCGCCTGGATCTGTTCGTTGGCCAGGGTATCGCCGGCGATGACGATCTTGAAGCCGTTGTAGTCCGACGGGTTGTGGCTACCGGTCAGCATCACACCCGACTTGCCGGCCAGCACGTTGGCTGCGTAGTACAGCGCCGGGGTAGGCACCAGGCCGACGTCGCTGACCTGGCAGCCGGCATCGACCAGGCCCTTGATCAGCTGTTCGACCAGCATCGGGCCGGACAGGCGGCCATCGCGGCCGACCGAAACCTGCGGTTCGCCCTGGGCCAGGCTTTGCGCGCCGATGGCGCGGCCGATCCAGTAGGCGGTTTCGGCGTGAAGGGTTTTGCCGACCACGCCGCGAATGTCATACGCGCGGAAAATGCTGTCTGGCAGTGCGGCGGGGACCAGGTGGGCCATGTCGTTCATCTCTGGAAGCTCCATTAGTCAAAGGCTTTCTGGGCAGGCGCAAACTGAACGCTTGGACGGTGGTTTCGCCAGAGAGTTCGCCATCCTTGGCCTGAACGGTCATTTCTCGGCTCAGTGGCTGCCGGAATGGCCGAAGCCGCCAGCGCCGCGCTGGCTTTCATCGAACGCTTCGACGATGTCGAAATGGGCCTGTACCACCGGTACCAGCACCAGCTGGGCGATGCGCTCGCCGACAGCGATGGTGAACGGGGTGTTGCCGCGGTTCCAGCACGACACCATCAACTCGCCCTGGTAGTCCGAGTCGATCAGCCCGACCAGGTTGCCCAGCACGATGCCGTGCTTATGGCCCAGGCCCGAGCGCGGCAGGATCACCGCCGCCAGGCCCGGGTCGCCGATGTAGATCGACAGGCCGGTGGGAATCAGCAGGGTCTGGCCTGGCTCGAGGACGGTGTCCTCTTTGAGCAGGGCGCGCAGGTCCAGGCCGGCGGAGCCGGGGGTGGCGTACTGCGGCAGGGGGAATTCGGTGCCCAGGCGTGGGTCGAGGATCTTGGCTTGAAGAGCGTGCATGTAACTTATTGAACCTGATTGAGCCGTTCGGCGATGAAGGCGACCAGTTGCCGGGCGATCTTGCCCTTGCTGGTCTGCGCGAAGAGGGTCTGGTGCTGCTGGCGGTCGATCACGGTCAAGGCGTTTTCTTCGCTGTTGAAGCCGATGCTGGGGTTGGCCACATCATTGGCGACGATCAGGTCGAGGTTCTTGTCCTTGAGCTTGCGCGTGGCGTAATCGAGCAAGTGTTCGGTCTCGGCGGCGAAGCCGACGCTGAACGGGCGGTCGGCACGGCCAGCGAGGGTGGCAAGGATATCGGGATTACGCACCATCTGCAGCAGCATGCCGTCGCCGGTCGTAGGATCTTTCTTCAGTTTTTGCGTGGCAACGACTTCCGGGCGGTAGTCCGCGACCGCCGCCGAGGCGATGAACAGGTCGCACGGCATGGCCGCTTCACAGGCTGCGAGCATGTCCCGCGCGCTGACCACGTCGATACGGCTGACCCGGTCGGGGGTCGGCAGGTGCACAGGGCCGGTGACGAGGGTGACCCTAGCCCCGGCTTCGGCGGCCGCTTCGGCCAGGGCGAAGCCCATCTTGCCGGAGCTATGATTGGTGATGTAGCGCACCGGGTCGATGTTTTCCTGGGTCGGGCCGGCGGTGATCAGCACGTGCTTGCCGGTCAGGGCCTGGCGCTTGAAGCTTTCCGCGGCACACCAGGCCAGGTCGGTGGCTTCGAGCATGCGGCCCAGGCCGACGTCGCCACAGGCCTGGCTGCCGGACGCCGGGCCGAACACCTGGATGCCACGGCTCTTGAGCAGCTCGAGGTTGGCCTGGGTGGCCGGGTCGCGCCACATGGCCTGGTTCATGGCCGGGGCCACGGCGACGGTAGCGTCGGTGGCCAGTACCAGGGTGGTCAGCAGGTCATCGGCCATGCCTTGGGCCATGCGCGCCATGAGGTCGGCGGTGGCCGGGGCGATCAGCACCAGGTCGGCCCACTTGGCCAGTTCGATATGGCCCATGGCCGCTTCGGCGGCAGGGTCGAGCAGGTCCATGTGCACCGGGTGGCCCGACAGCGCCTGCAGGGTCAGCGGGGTGATGAACTCTGCACCACCACGGGTCATGACGACGCGCACCTGCGCGCCGTGCTCCAGGAGTCGGCGAATCAGTTCGGCGCTTTTGTAGGCGGCAATGCCGCCACCCACGCCGAGAACGATGCGCTTGCGATACAGCCGCTGCATAGGCTTGCCTTTTTCCAGTGAGAGCGGGCGGCGACGTTTGGGAATGCCTGCGGCAGAACGTCGCATGTACGAGGCGAAATAGATTAACACAGGGCCGAAATGGGCCGCAGCAAGGGCAGAGGGGCGGGATGAATATCAGGGAGTGGCCGGCTGAAGAGCGGCCGAGGGAGAAGTTGTTGCAGCGTGGGGTCGGAAGCCTGACGGATACGGAATTGCTTGCTGTATTTCTCGGCTCAGGTGTGCGTGGGCGCAATGTCGTGGAACTGGCGCGAGGTCTGCTCGTGAAGTTCGGGGGCTTGCGCCAGTTGCTGGAGGCCGACCGTGAGGCCTTCGTCGGTGAGCTTGGTTTGGGCCCGGTGAGGTACAGCCAGTTGCAGGCGCTGCTGGAGATCGGGCGCAGGCACCTTGCAACTTCGATTGAGCGTGAATCTGCGATGGACAGCCCGGGAACGGTGAGGCGCTATCTGAAAGCGATGCTGCGACATGAAGTCAGCGAGGTGTTCGGATGTCTCTTTCTCGATACCAAGCACAGGCCGTTGGCGTTTGAAATCCTCTTCCGAGGCACGATAGATCGGGCCAGCGTCTACCCACGGGAAGTGGTGCGGCGGGCATTGCTGCATAACGCAGCGGCCTTGATCCTGTGCCACAACCACCCCTCAGGCAACAGTGAGCCCAGCCAGGACGATGTGCATTTGACCCTGTCGCTGAAGCGGGGGCTGGCGTTGATCGATGTGCGGGTGCTGGATCACATCATCATCGGTGACGGGGAGCCGCTGTCGATGGTCGAGCATGGGTGGATTGTGGCCTGAGGAAAAACTGGGAGCCTTGTGCTGCCAGTACCGGCCCTTTCGCGGGTGAACCCGCTCCCACAGGGATAGTGCCATGTTCAAAGTTGGCGCGGTCCCTGTGGGAGCGGGTTTACCCGCGAAGAGGCCGGCGCGGGCTTACTTGGTCACTGACACCTTGCTGAAATCCAGCCGCCCGAACGGGCTCACCTGGTACCCCTCGACCCCTTGGCGCAGCAGGGCCGCCGCCGTCGGGTGCGCCAGCGGCACCCACAGCGCCTGCTGCTGAATCAGGGTTTGCGCCTGCTGGTAAAGCCGGCTGCGCACGCTCTGGTCGTTGGTGGTACGCCCGGCGCTGATCAACTGGTCCAGGCGGCTGTCGCAGAAACGTGCGAAGTTGGTCCCCGACTGCACCGCGGCGCAGGAAAACTGCGGGCTGAGGAAGTTGTCCGGGTCGCCGTTGTCACCCGCCCAGCCCATGAACAGCAGGTCATGCTCGCCCGCCTTGGCGCGGCGGATCAGCTCGCCCCACTCGATCACGCGGATCTCGGCCTTGATGCCAATCTTGGCCAGGTCGGCCTGCAGCATCTGCGCACCGAGGCTGGGGTTGGGGTTGAGCAGGCTGCCCGACGGGCGGGTCCAGATCGTGGTGCTGAAGCCTTGGGCCAGGCCAGCCTTGGTCAGCAGGGCCTTGGCTTTCTTCAGGTCCAGCGGGTAGCCGGGCAAGTCCTTGGCGTAGCTCCAGGTGTTGGGCGGGTAGGGGCCGTTGGCGGCTACCGCGGAGTCTTCGAACACGGCCTTCAGATAAGCCTGCCTGTCGAAGGCCAGGTTGATGGCCTGGCGCACTTCCGGCTTGTCCAGCGGTGGGTGCTGGCTGTTGATGGCGACGAAGGCGGTCATGAAGGCCGGGGTGGTGACCACCTTGAGGTTGCCGTCCTTGCCGGCTTCGGCAATGTCCAGCGGCTTGGGCGACAACGCGACCTGGCACTCGCCGCGCTTGAGTTTCTGCAGGCGCACGTTGGCATCGGTGGTGATGGCGAAGATCAGCGGGTCGACCGCCGGCTTGCCGGCGAAGTAGTCAGGGTTGGCGCGGTAGCGCACCAAGGCGTCCTTCTGGAAGCGCTGGAAGATGAACGGCCCGGTACCGACCGGCTGGCTGTTGAGCTTCTCCGGCGTGCCGGCCTTGAGCAGTTTGTCGGCGTACTCGGCGGAGTAGATCGAGGCAAAGCCCATGCTCAGCGTGGCCAGGAACGTGGCGTCCGGGTGGTTGAGGGTGAAACGCACGGTGTTCGGTGCGGGCGCCTCGATCGCCTTGATCAGGCTGCCCAGTTGCAGCGACTGGGCATGCGGGTAACCGCCCGGTGCGGTCTTGTGCCAGGCATGGGCGGGGTAGAGCATGCGCTGGAAGCTGAACAGCACATCGTCGGCGTTCAGGGCGCGGCTTGGCTTGAAGTAGGCGGTGGTGTGGAATTTCACGTCATCGCGCAGGGTAAAGTCGTAGATCAGGCCATCGGCCGATACCGTCCAGCTGGCCGCCAGGCTCGGCACCACCTTGCCTTGCGCCGCGTCGAACTCCACCAGCCGGTTCATCAGCACATCGGCCGTGGCGTTGGTGGTGGTCAGCGAGTTGTACTGCACCACGTCGAAGCCTTCGGGGCTGGCCTCGCTGCAGACGCTCAGCGGGGCGGCCTGGGCAACGCCGGCGGCGAACAGGGCGCCTGCGGCGAACAAGGAGTTGAACAATAAGGAAAGGGCGGCAGCACGCATAGTGGCTCCTTGGCTGTCAGTGGCCCATCTGCCAGTGCAGTCTGGAAAAGGCCTACCCTAGTGTGCCCGTCGGGAAATGGCCACACCCTTTTTTACAAAATTGGCGACGAGCGGTCGACGGCTGACGGGGCCTGCCGCTATGCTGGCCGGGCGCGTCGAGGCTCGTGTCAATATTCATCTAATGTTGTTGCGGCCGAGTCTTTCTGGTATAAAGCAGCGCTCTTTTCTAGGGGCTCGGCCTGTCGCATCAGCGAATGCGGCCGATAAGACCTCCAGAATCACGGCGCCCAGGCGCCAAAGACTGAGAGATTAAGCGGCCAACCCATGCCGGGTTGGGCATGTGGTTTTAGAGGGCTGAGTCATGTCGAGAGTCTGTCAAGTTACTGGTAAGGGTCCAGTAACCGGGAACAACATTTCCCACGCAAACAACAAAACCCGTCGTCGTTTCCTGCCGAACCTGCAGCACCACCGTTTCTGGGTTGAATCCGAGAAGCGTTTTGTGCGTCTGCGCGTATCTGCCAAAGGCATGCGCGTCATTGACAAGCGTGGTATCGACGTAGTGCTGGCCGAGCTGCGCGCTCGCGGCGAAAAGTTCTAAGGAGAACGTCATGCGTGAATTGATCCGTCTGGTTTCGAGTGCTGGCACTGGCCACTTCTACACCACCGACAAGAACAAGCGCACCACTCCGGACAAAATCGAGATCAAGAAATATGATCCGGTTGTTCGCAAGCACGTGGTGTACAAGGAAGCCAAGATCAAGTAATTGATCGGCGACCTGAAAAAACCCGCATCCGAAAGGACGCGGGTTTTTTTATGCCTGTGCTGGCCTCTTCGCGGGTAAACCCGCTCCCACAGGTGCATCACAAGCCTTTAGGGCGGTGAAATCCTTGTGGGAGCAGAGGCCGGCACAGCCTCAAATCATTTCTGCTCGAACATCACATAGATCTTGCGGCAAGGTTCCAGCACCTCCCAGGTGCCCTTGAACCCCGCCGGAATGACAAACCGGTCACCGGCACGCAAAGTCTTGGCCCCACCGTCCTGGTCGCGCAGCACCGAAACACCCTGGACGATCTCGCAGTACTCATGCTCGGTGTAGTTCACCGTCCATTGCCCCACCTCGCCTTCCCACACGCCCGCGGCAAACTGCCCGCACGGGCTGGAATAATGGTTGTAGACCGCCTGGTCGGGCTCGCCCTTGAGGATTTTTTCCGCCGCCGGGCGGTAGCGTTCGGCCTCGGTAATGACCTGTGCGAAGTCGATGATGCTGTCGATGCTCATGGTGCGGCTCCTGTTGTTGTTTAATAAAATGCACATCAGTAGGCTTTTGAGCCTTCTGTGTCAAATATATTGATAGTTTACCCGGGCTGGTTTAGGGTATCGCTTGCCAGTGTGCGCTCGTCGCCCACCAGAATTCTGACAACGCCTGTGAGTCCTCAGTGCGGCGTTGCACCTAAACAAGAGGAGGAGTTTCGTATGACCACCCTGACTCGTGCGGACTGGGAACAACGTGCCCAGCAACTGAAGATCGAAGGCCGTGCCTTCATCAACGGCGAATACACCGATGCCGCATCCGGTGAAACCTTCGAGTGCCTGAGCCCGGTCGACGGACGCTTCCTGGCCAAGGTTGCCAGCTGTGACCTGGCCGATGCCAACCGCGCTGTGGAAAACGCCCGTGCCACCTTCAACTCCGGCGTGTGGTCGCAGCTGGCACCGGCCAAGCGCAAGGCCAAGCTGATCCGCTTCGCCGACCTGCTGCGCAAGAACGTCGAAGAGCTGGCACTGCTGGAAACCCTGGACATGGGCAAGCCGATCGGTGACTCCTCCAGCATCGACATCCCGGGCGCGGCCAATGCCATCCACTGGACTGCCGAAGCCATCGACAAGGTCTACGACGAAGTCGCCCCGACCCCGCATGACCAGCTCGGCCTGGTCACCCGTGAAGCAGTGGGTGTGGTCGGTGCCATCGTACCGTGGAACTTCCCGCTGCTGATGGCCTGCTGGAAGCTTGGCCCGGCCCTGGCCACCGGTAACTCGGTAGTGCTCAAGCCGTCCGAAAAATCGCCGCTGACTGCCATTCGCATCGCCCAGCTGGCCATCGAAGCCGGTATCCCGGCTGGCGTGCTGAACGTGCTGCCAGGCTACGGCCACACCGTGGGCAAGGCACTGGCCCTGCACATGGACGTCGACACCCTGGTGTTCACCGGTTCGACCAAGATCGCCAAGCAGCTGATGATCTATGCTGGCGAATCGAACATGAAGCGCATCTGGCTGGAAGCCGGTGGCAAGAGCCCGAACATCGTCTTCGCCGACGCCCCGGACCTGCAAGCTGCTGCCGAGGCTGCCGCCAGCGCCATCGCCTTCAACCAGGGCGAAGTGTGCACCGCAGGCTCGCGCCTGCTGGTCGAGCGTTCGATCAAGGACAAGTTCCTGCCAATGGTGGTCGAGGCCCTGAAAGGCTGGAAGCCAGGCAACCCGCTGGACCCACAGACCACTGTCGGTGCCCTGGTCGACACCCAGCAGATGAACACCGTGCTGTCGTACATCGAAGCCGGCCACAAGGACGGCGCCAAGCTGCTGGCCGGTGGCAAGCGCACCCTGGAAGAGACCGGCGGCACCTATGTCGAGCCGACCATCTTCGACGGCGTGACCAACGCCATGCGCATTGCCCAGGAAGAAATCTTCGGCCCAGTGCTGTCGGTGATCGCCTTCGACACCGCTGAAGAGGCCGTCGCCATTGCCAACGACACGCCGTATGGCCTGGCCGCTGGCATCTGGACCTCGGACATTTCCAAGGCCCACAAGACCGCCCGTGCCGTGCGCGCTGGCAGCGTCTGGGTCAACCAGTACGACGGCGGCGACATGACCGCGCCGTTCGGTGGTTTCAAGCAGTCGGGCAACGGCCGTGACAAGTCGCTGCATGCGCTGGAGAAGTACACCGAGCTGAAGGCGACCTGGATCAAGCTGTAATCCCAGGGGGCCGCTTTGCGGCCCATTCGCGGCACAAGGCCGCTCCTACAGGGGCATGCGTTTCCCTGTAGGAGCGGCCTTGTGCCGCGAATGGGCTGCAAAGCAGCCCCAAGAACTCAAGAGGTCAAGGATGCGTTGGGGGACCTACTTCGCCGTACTGGCATCGGTGCTCAGTGTCGGGCTGGCGCTGGGCGTGAGCATGCCGCTGGTGTCCCTGCGTCTGGAAGCCTGGGGCTATGGCAGCTTCGCTATCGGCGTAATGGCCGCGATGCCGGCGCTGGGTGTGCTGGCAGGTGCCAGCCTGGCCAGCCGCCTGGCCGGCTGGGTCGGTGTGCCCTCGGCCATGCGCATATGCCTGTGGGGCGGCGCGCTGTCGATCGGCCTGGTGGCACTGCTGCCCAGCTACCCATTGTGGCTGCTGTTGCGGCTGATGATCGGCATGTCCCTGACCGTGGTGTTCATCCTCGGCGAAAGCTGGATCAACCAACTGGTGGTCGAGCAATGGCGTGGCCGCTTGGTGGCGCTGTATGGCAGCAGCTATGCCCTCAGCCAGCTGGCCGGCCCGCTGGTGCTGGGCTTTCTCGGCTCGGATGACGACTTCGGCTTCTGGGCCGCGACCGGCCTGCTGCTGGTGGCGCCGCTGATTCTCCTTGGGCGTGGTGGTGCGCCCAGTACAGAGGCCTGCAGCGTCACCTTCGGCGACCTGTTCGCCTTCTGCCGGCGTTTGCCGGTGATCGCCTGGGCCATTGCCCTGTTCGCCTCGTTCGAGGCGATGATCCTGACCTTGTTGCCGGTGTACTGCCTGCAGCAGGGCTTCAGCACCGAAATCGCCCTGTTCATGGTCAGTACCGTGGTGGTGGGCGACGCAGTGCTGCAGCTGCCCATTGGTGCGCTGGCCGACCATATGTCGCGGCGCACCCTGTTCACCGGCTGCGCGGTGACCTTGCTGTTGTCCAGCCTGGCGATTCCGCTGTTGTTGCACACGCCGGCGATCTGGCCGTTGTGGGTGTTGTTCGGCGCCAGTGCGGGGGGCTTGTTCACCTTGTCGCTGGTGCTGATCGGCGAGCGCTACCGCGATGATGAACTGGTGCGGGCCAATGCCCATGTGGCGCAACTGTGGGGCATTGGCTGCCTGCTCGGGCCGTTGTTGGCGGGGGCGGGGGCCAGTGGATCAGCGGGCATGCGTTGCCGTTGCTGATGGCTGCGGGGGCTGCGGGGTTGGTGGTATTGACCCGGAGGCGCGGGGCCTTCGAGCCTGCTTCTGCCTGATGGATTTTTGGGGCCGCTTTGCGGCCCATCGCGACGCAAGGCCGCTCCCACATTTGATCGGCGTACGCTGCACCTTTGTGGGAGCGGCCTTGTGTCGCGAAAGGGGTGCAGAGCGCCCCCAGCAATCGCCGCTACAACATCTTCTCCAGGCCAACCGCCTTGCTGATCCAGGCATTGAACCGTCGCCACATCCCACCCGGTTCGGATGTCAGCATGCGCCGCCTGCCGTTTTCCTCGGTCACCCACACTATCTGGTTACCCACCAGCGTCGGCTGGTAGCTCAATGCCGGGGCCATGCCCTGTACCGCCAGCGCGCGGGTGTACTCGGCCAGTTCCGGGCTGTCCACCAGCACCCCGACTTCGGTGTTCCACAACACCGAACGCGGGTCGAAGTTGAACGAGCCGATGAAGGTCTTGCGCCGGTCGAACACGATCGCCTTGCTGTGCAGGCTCGAGTCCGAGCTGCCATGGAAGCTCACCCGGTGCCGGGCGCTAGGGTCGCCGGGCTGGCGGCGCAGCTCGTACAACTGCACGCCGTGCTCCAGCAGCGCCCGCCGATACGGCGCATAGCCGCCATGCACGGCCGGCACGTCGGTGGCTTCCAGCGAGTTGGTCAGCAGCTTGATCGAGATGCCCGCGTCGGCGCTGTGGGTCAGGTACAGCAGGCCGGATTCGCCGGGCACGAAGTACGCCGATACCAGGATCAGCTCGTGTTGCACCTTGCTCAAGTCAGGGGCCAGTTGCTGGGTCAGCAGCAGTTGCGGGTCTGGTTCGTCATCGGCCAGCACTTTACTCGGCGCATCCCACAGCGCCTGGGCATGGGCCCAGATCAGCTCGTTGCGCCACACATCCAGGCGCGGCTGCGACTGGTAGGCCATCAAGCGGTCATACAGGGCTTTGCGCTGGGTCCTGGCCTCGGCCAGCGACACTTCCAGGCGGTGGCGGCTGGCGCGCAGGTCACCGGCATCCGGGTCATGCCAGAGGAAGTCGGTAATCGGCCGGCTCAGGGCGCTGTTCCAGTATTGATCGAAACCGTGGCCGAGCTGTTCGGCCACCGGGCCGACGCCCAGCAAGTCGATGTCGGTGAAGTTGAGGTTGGGCTCGGCATCGAAATACTCATCGCCCAGGTTGCGCCCGCCGACGATGGCCATGCTGTTGTCCACCAGGAACAGCTTGTTGTGCATGCGCCGGTGCTGGCGCGACAGGTTGAACAGGCGGCCCACGGCGCGCGTCACGCCGGTGCTGCGGCCCAGGTGCAGCGGGTTGAATACGCGGATCTGGATGTTCGGGTGGGCATCGAGGGTGCCCATGATGACGTCCAGGCCGTCGCTGGTGGTGTCGTCGAGCAGGATGCGCACACGCACGCCACGGTCGGCGGCGCGCAGCAGTTCATGCACCAGGGCGCGGGTGCTGAGGCCATCGTGGACGATGTAGTACTGCAGGTCGATGCTCGCCTGGGCGTTGCGGATCAGTTCGGCGCGGGCGCGGAATGCCTCGTTGCTGTTGGGCAGCAGGCGAAAGCCCGAGCGGCCGCCGTAGGGCGCGGCCTGGCGCAGTACCGAGCGGCCGAAGGCTGAGTCGTTGGCGGGCAGCGCCTGGCTGGTTTCGCGGGGCGTGCCGACGCTGGCACAGCCGGCAAGGCCGAGCAGCAGCACCAGCAGCAGAGGCAGGGCTCGCTGGAGTCTCAAGGGTGGATCGTCCTGTGCAGCTAAGGCTTAAGGGGTTGGACCGTGGTGGGCGGCGCAAAGTTACGTGCCGGCGCTTTCTTCATCCAGTAGACGAAGGGCGGTTTCACCAACCTTGCGCACGGCGGCTTCGATCTGCGGTGTCGGCCGCGCGGCGAAGTTCATGCGCAGGCAGTGGCGGAACTTGCCCGAGGCCGAGAAGATGCTGCCCACGGCAACCTGCACGTCCTGCTCCAGTAAAGCCCGGTTCAGGCGCAGCGTATCGAAATTTTCCGGTAGTTCTACCCAAAGCATGAAGCCGCCCTGGGGCCGGCTGATCCGGGTGCCCGCCGGGAAATAGCGGGTCACCCAGTCACTCATCAGGTCGCGGCTACGCTGGTACTGGCTGCGCATGCGCCGCACGTGGGGCTGGTAGTGCCCGCCGGCGATGAAGTCGGCAATGGCCAACTGCGGCTGGCTGGCCGTGCTGCCGGTGCTGATGTACTTCATGTGCAGCACCCGCTCCAGATAACGCCCGGGCGCCACCCAGCCTATCCGCAGGCCGGGGGCGAGGGTCTTGGAGAATGAGCTGCAGAGCAGCACGCGGCCATCGTCGTCGAACGACTTGAGGGTGCGCGGGCGCGGGTAGGTGTAGGCCAGGTCGCCGTAGACATCATCTTCCAGGATGGCCACGTCGTAGCGCTGGGCCAGGCTCAGCAGGGCCTTCTTGCGGGCCTCGGGCATGATATAGCCGAGCGGGTTGTTGCAGCTGGGGGTGATCTGGATGAGCTTGATCGGCCACTGCTCCAAGGCCAGTTCCAACGCCTCCAGGCTGATACCGGTGACCGGGTCGGTGGGGATTTCCAGGGCTTTCATGCCCAGGCCTTTGAGAGTCTGCATGGCGCCGTGGAAGCTGGGGGAGTCGACCGCGACGATATCGCCCGGCTCGCACACCGCGCGGATGCTGCATGACAGCGCCTCATGGCAGCCGGTGGTTATCACCAGGTCCGCCGGGCCCAGGCGGCAGCCGGAGTCGAGCATCAGCCGGGCCACCTGTTCGCGCAGGGCCAGGTTGCCGTGGATGTTGTCGTAGTACAGGCCGGGCATGTCCTGCCGCCGGCTCAGCTGGGCGAGGCTGCGCAGCAGTGGCTTGAGGGTGGGGCTGTCGATGTCGGGCATGCCGCGGCCGAGCTGGATCACGCCCTGGCGTGGGGTGCTGCGCACCAGTTCCAGCACCTGCTCCCATTGCGAAATGTCCACTGGGCGCTGGGCCGGGCGGCTGACGGCGGGCAGGGCCGGCAGGTGGCGGTGGTCGTTGACGAAGTAGCCGGATTTGGGCCGGGGCGAGACCATGCCGCTGTCTTCCAGCATGCGGTAGGCCTGCTGCACGGTGCTCAGGCTGACCCCGTGCTCCACGCTCAGAGCGCGTACCGACGGCAGGCGCTGGCCGGGACGGTACAGGCCCTGTTCGATACGGGCGCCAAGCAGTTCGGCGAGGTTCAGGTAAAGGGTCACGGCATACTCCTGCGTTGCTTTGGCATAGCGACCGGTACAGTTGCGGTGAAAATACAGCATTCAGTCGGCCGACGGCCAATTCTGTATGGGAATAATAAGGCTGTATTGGATCTGTATTGCCGGTGCTGCCGACGCGCATGCTTTCTCCACGGTATCGACTGAACGAGAGGATGCGGTGATGGGTGGCATGAGCGATGTGCGCTTGCAACTGTTGGCCAAGGAGCTGGAAGCCGGGCAGCAAGCCAAGGTGTTCAACGCGCCGGAAGGGTTGGGGCGTTGGGGGCTGATGCTGCATCGCTGGCATACCCGCAGGGCGCTGCTGCAGTTGACCGATGACGAGTTGCGCGATGTCGGGCTGAGCTGGGAGCAGGCCCTGACCGAGGGGCGTAAGCCCTTCTGGAAGGACTGATGCGATCTTTGTGGGAGCGGCCTTGTGTCGCGAAAGGGCCGCACAGCGGCCCCAGGATATTTGCATCACTGCATGAATTGCCGGGGCTGCTTCGCAGCCCTTTCGCGACACAAGGCCGCTCCCACAAGGGGCAGTGTGCAGCTTTCAGACCAGCTCTTTCAGGCGATGCCACAGCATCCCCAACGCCAGCAGCGGTGAGCGCAGGTGCTTGCCGCCGGGGAAGGTGATGTGCGGCACCTTGGCAAACAGGTCGAACCGCCCGCTTTCCTGGCCGCTGATGGCCTCGCCCAGCAGGCGTGCGGCCAGGTGGGTGGCGTTGAGCCCATGGCCGGAGTAGGCCTGGGCGTAATACACGTTCGGCTGGCTGGCCAGGCGGCCAACCTGCGGCAGGCGGTTGGCGCCGATGCCGATCATGCCGCCCCACTGGTAGTCGATGCGCACATCGGCCAGTTGCGGGAACACCTTGAGCATTTTCGGCCGCATGTAGGCGGCGATGTCCTTCGGATCGCGGCCTGAATAGTGGCAGGCACCGCCGAACAGCAAGCGGTTGTCGGCGGATAGCCGGTAATAGTCCAGTGCCACCCGCTGGTCACACACTGCCATGTTCTGCGGTAGCAGCGAGCGAGCGCGCTCTTCGCCCAGCGGCTCGGTGGCGATGATGTAGCTGCCCGCCGGCAATACCTTGCCGCCCAGCTCGCGGTTCAGGTTGTTGTGGTAGGCGTTGCAGCACAGCACCAGGGTCTTGGCGCGCACCCGGCCCTGGGCGGTGTGCACCTGCACCTGCGGGCCGTAGTCGATGCGGGTGACCTCGGACTGCTCGAACAGCTTCACGCCCAGGCGGCTGGCCACGGCCGCTTCGCCCAGGGCCAGGTTGAGCGGGTGCAGGTGGCCGGAGCCCATGTCGACCAGCCCGCCCACGTAGCAGTCAGCGCCGACCACGCTGTGGATATCGTCCTTGCCCACCAGGCGCAATTCATGGGCGTAGCCCAGGCTGCGCAGTTCTTCGGCATCTTCGGCAAAGCCCAGCAGCTCGGCGGGCTTGTTGGCCAGGTCGCAGTAACCCCAGGTCAGGTCACAGGCAATGGCATGCTTTTCGACCCGCTCGCGGACGATCTGCACGGCTTCCAGGCCCATCAGCTTCATGCTGCGCACGCCTTCCTCGCCGATCACCGGGAGGAATTGTTCCAGACCGTGGCCGACGCCACGGATCAGCTGCCCACCATTGCGCCCGCTGGCGCCCCAACCGAGCTTGCGGGCTTCCAGCAGGATGACCGAGAAGCCGCGTTCGGCCAGTTCGATGGCCGTGTTCAGGCCCGAGTAGCCGCCGCCGACGATACACACGTCGGCGCAGTGCTCGCCTTGCAGGAAGGAATGGTCAGGGTGTGGCGCGCTGCTGGCGGCGTAATAGGAGGCAGCGTGCTGCGCGCTGTGGATCATTGGGCAGGTCCTGAGGCTGGTGGGCTGAGGGGAGGAGGATAAGCCGGGGTAGGGTGGTGGGCAACAAGACGAGGGCTGCGCACTCGTTCTCGGGTAAACCCGCTCCCACAGGGACAGCGCAATGCCTGGTGCATCCACAATCCTGTGGGAGCGGGTTTACCCGCGAATGGGCCTATAATCGAACTTATCTATTTAGCTTTGTACCCAGCCATGTCCTGCAACAGCCACAAGATCCACTTCCTGCGCGAACTCATCCCTTCATTCGAGTGCGAACCCGGCTGCCACGATTGCTGCGGCCCGGTCACCACGTCGGCGGAAGAAATGGCCCGCCTGCCGCGCAAGTCCCAGGCCGAGCAGGATGCCGCCCTGGAGCGCCTGGACTGTGTGCACCTGGGCCCCAACGGCTGCACCGTGTACGAGGAGCGGCCAATGATCTGCCGCCTGTTCGGCACCACGCCGCGGCTGGCGTGCCCGCGCGGTCGTGGCCCTGAACAGATGATCGACCCCGCCGCCGAGCAGTTGGTCCACCAGTTCATTGCCACCACCCGCCAGGTGCTGGTCTAGCATCAGTCCGGGATCGGCAGGCAAAGGCTCTCCTTCACCTCTTCCATCACGATGTAGCTCTTCGATTCGCGCACATGCGGCAGCTTCAGCAGGATGTCGCCGAGCAGCTTGCGATACGAGGCCATCTCGGAAATACGCGCTTTCACCAGGTAGTCGAAGTCACCTGAAACCAGGTGGCATTCCAGTACGTGGGGCAGCTTCAGCACCGCACGGCGGAACTCTTCGAAGGTGTCGCCGGACTTGTAGTCCAGGCTGATTTCCACGAACACCAGCAGGCTGCCCTTGAGGTGCTGCGGGTTCAGGCGGGCGTTGTAGCCCATGATGATGCCCTCGCGCTCCAGGCGGCGGACGCGCTCGGTGCAAGGGGTAGTGGAAAGCCCGACTTTCTCGCCCAGTTCGGTGAAGGAAATACGCCCGTCGTTCTGCAGGATACGCAGGATGTTACGGTCGATCTTGTCCAGTTCACGCTTGCTCTGGTGCTGGGTTCTCATAGGGGATGCCCCTCCGTGAAAGGCGATTTTGCCGAGAATTCTCGCCAATAATAGGCTTTTATATAGTGAATTGCACTGCCCTCAAATTCCTATACTGCGCGCATTCATGCCATTTCAATAAAAGTCTGCGGCGCGCCGCGTGCGAGGGATAAAACGATGCGAGTTCTGGTACTTGGTAGCGGTGTGATCGGAACCGCCAGTGCCTACTATCTGGCCCGGCAAGGTTTCGAAGTAACGGTGGTCGATCGCCAGCCGGCGGTGGCCATGGAAACCAGCTTTGCCAACGCCGGCCAGATCTCGCCCGGCTATGCCTCGCCCTGGGCCGCCCCTGGCGTGCCGCTGAAGGCCATCAAGTGGCTGCTGGAGCGCCACGCGCCCCTGGCCATCAAGCTCACCGGCGACGTTGACCAGTACCTGTGGATGGCACAGATGCTGCGCAACTGCACCGCCAGCCGTTACGCGGTGAACAAGGAGCGCATGGTGCGCCTGTCCGAGTACAGCCGTGACTGCCTCGACGAGCTGCGCGCCGAAACCGGTATTGCCTACGAAAACCGCAGCCTGGGAACTACCCAGCTGTTCCGCACCCAAGCCCAGGTAGATGCCGCGGCCAAGGACATTGCCGTGCTGGAACAGTCCGGCGTGCCTTACGAGCTGCTCGACCGCGACGGCATTGCCCGCGTCGAACCGGCCCTGGCTGGCGTCAAGGACATCCTGGCCGGCGCCCTGCGCCTGCCCAACGACCAGACTGGCGACTGCCAGCTGTTCACTACCAAGCTTGCCGAAATGGCCGTGAAGCTGGGCGTGGAGTTCCGCTTCGGCCAGGACATCCAGCGCCTGGACTTCGCGGGTGACCGCATCAATGGTGTGTGGATCGACGGCAAGCTGGAAACCGCCGACCGTTACGTGCTGGCACTGGGCAGCTACTCGCCGCAGATGCTCAAGCCGCTGGGAATCAAGGCCCCGGTGTACCCGCTGAAGGGGTACTCGCTGACCGTGCCGATCACCAACGGCGACATGGCCCCGACCTCGACCATTCTCGACGAGACCTACAAGGTAGCGATCACCCGTTTCGACAACCGCATCCGCGTCGGCGGCATGGCTGAAATCGCCGGTTTTGACCTGTCGCTGAACCCGCGTCGGCGCGAAACGCTGGAGATGATCGTCAACGACCTTTATCCTCGCGGCGGTGACCTGAGCCAGGCAAGCTTCTGGACCGGCCTGCGCCCGGCGACCCCGGACGGTACCCCGATCGTCGGTGCCACGGCGTTCCGCAACCTGTTCCTGAACACCGGTCACGGCACTTTGGGCTGGACCATGGCGTGTGGCTCCGGTCGCCTGCTGGCCGACCTGATTGCGCGCAAGAAGCCGCAGATCAGTGCCGAAGGCCTGGACATTTCCCGTTATGGCAACAGCCCGGAAGTGGCCAAGCACGGGCAGACTGCGCCGGCTCACCAGCAGTAAGTCTGCCTGTACCGGCCTCTTCGCGGCTAAAGCCGCTCCCACAGGGATCGTATGTTCCCGGACATTGTGTGGTCCCCTGTGGGAGCGGCTTCAGCCGCGAAAGACCCAAAACCGATTTCAACCCGAACCACCATAAGGCATGCCGCCATGCGTCCCGCCCGCGCCCTGATCGACCTCCAGGCCCTGCGCCACAACTACCGTCTGGCCCGTGAACTGACCGGTGCCAAAGCCCTCGCCGTGATCAAGGCTGACGCCTACGGCCACGGTGCCGTGCGCTGTGCCCTGGCCCTGGAGGCCGAAGCCGACGGCTTTGCCGTGGCCTGCATCGAAGAAGCGCTGGAGCTGCGTGCCGCCGGTATCAAGGCCCCGGTACTGCTACTCGAAGGTTTCTTCGAAGCCAGCGAACTGGCCCTGATTGCCGAGCACGACCTGTGGTGCGTGGTGCACTCGCTGTGGCAGCTGGAAGCAATCGAAAAGACCCAGGTGCACAAGCCGCTCACCGTCTGGCTCAAGCTCGACAGCGGCATGCACCGTGTCGGCCTGCACCCCAAGGACTACCACGAGGCCTACCAGCGCCTGCTGGCCAGCGGCAAGGTCGTGCGCATCGTGCTGATGAGCCACTTCGCCCGCGCCGACGAGCTGGATGCCGACGCCACCGCCCAGCAGATCGCCGTGTTCGAAGCCGCCCGCCAAGGCCTGGCCGCCGAGTGCAGCCTGCGCAACTCGCCAGGCGTGCTGGGCTGGCCGCAGGCCCCCAGCGACTGGGTGCGCCCGGGCCTGATGCTGTACGGTGCCACACCGTTCGAAGTGGCCCAGGCCGAGGCCGAACGCCTGCAGCCGGTGATGACCCTGCAATCGCGGGTGATCAGCGTGCGCGAACTGCCCGCCGGCGAACCGGTGGGTTATGGCGCCAAGTTCGTCAGCCCACGGCCAACTCGCGTTGGCGTGGTCGCCATGGGCTATGCCGATGGCTACCCGCGGCAGGCGCCCAACGGTACTCCGGTGCTGGTCGCCGGCAAGCGCACCCAACTGATCGGCCGGGTGTCGATGGACATGCTCAGCATCGACCTGACCGATGTGCCGGAAGCCACCGTCGGCAGCCCGGTCGAACTGTGGGGCAAGCATGTGCTGGCCAGCGAAGTGGCCGCGCACGCGGGTACCATTCCCTACCAGATTTTCTGCAACCTCAAGCGGGTACCGCGGGACTACATCGGCGAATGACACGCTGAAGCGGACAGGTTGAAGGGCGGTGTGTTGTAAATACTGAACGGCATTGCCATGATATCGTTCACATCCACCCCCTTTTCCACCGTTTCAGGAGGCTCCAGCTTTGGACGTCGGCGAACGACTGCAAGCCATCCGCAAGCTCAAGGGCCTGTCCCAGCGTGAACTCGCCAAGCGTGCCGGCGTGACCAACAGCACCATCTCGATGATCGAGAAGAACAGCGTGAGCCCGTCGATCAGCTCGCTGCGCAAGGTGCTGAGCGGCATTCCCATGTCCATGGTCGAGTTCTTCTCGGTCGAGCTGGAACCTGAAAGCCCCACGCAGATCGTCTACAAAGCCCATGAGCTGATCGACATCTCCGACGGTGCGGTGACCATGAAGCTGGTCGGCAAGTCGCACCCCAATCGTGCCATCGCCTTTCTCACCGAGGTGTATCCACCGGGTGCCGACACGGGGGCCGAAATGCTGACCCACGACGGCGAAGAAACCGGCATCCTGCTTGAAGGCCGCCTGGAGCTGGTGGTCGGCAACGAGATCTTCATCCTTGAAGAGGGCGACAGCTACTACTTCGAAAGCACCCGCCCGCACCGCTTTCGCAACCCGTTCGACCGGCCGGCGCGGTTGATCAGTGCGGCGACGCCTTCAAACTTTTGATCCAGCGCAGTGCATTGATTCGGCAATACCCCTTTCCCGTGTAGGGTCGTTTCACGGCCTCTGGGTTCCCGCTATACTTTTCAACGCTCGCCGATCCGTGGCCGCGAGCGTGATTAGCCACCATGAGGGTGTTCGCGTGAACCAAATCAAGAAGATGCTGGCCGTACCAGCAGCCGTATTCGCCCTCTGGGCAATGAGCGCAACCGCTGCGACCAATGATGACATCGCCAAGCGCCTGGAGCCGGTTGGCCAGGTGTGCGTCCAGGGTCAGGAGTGCAAGGGTATGGAAGTGGCCGCTGCCGCAGGTGGCGGTGGTGCCAAGACGCCGGACGAGATCATCGCCAAGCACTGCAATGCCTGCCATGGCTCCGGCCTGCTCGGCGCGCCGAAGATTGGCGATACCGCAGCGTGGAAGGAACGCGCCGACCACCAGGGCGGCCTGGATGGCATCCTGGCCAAGGCCATTACCGGCATCAACGCCATGCCGCCGAAAGGCACCTGCGCGGATTGCTCGGATGACGACCTGAAAGGGGCGATCAAGAAGATGTCCGGGCTGTGAGAGACAGCTGAATTGCATGAGGCCCGCCATTGATGGCGGGCTTTGTTTTTTGTGGTGCCTGTGCCGGCCCTTTCGCGGCTAAAGCCGCTCCCACAGGTACAGCACAAGACTCGCACAGGCAACCAACCCACCAAAGCCCATGTCCAACCCCTGAACCCATGGATGTCTCAGGAGGCCCCGATGCACCTCTGCTCCATCGACCAGGCCGTCGAGCAAGTCCTGTCGCGCCTGCCAGCCCACATCCACATGGGCCTGCCGCTGGGCCTGGGCAAGCCCAATGCCTTCGTCAACGCCCTCTATGCCCGCGTACGCGAGCTTCCCGAGCGGCAACTGACCATCTACACCGCCCTGTCCCTCGGCCGCCCATCACTGGGCGATGGCCTGCAGCGGCGCTTTCTGGAGCCCTTCGTCGAGCGCGTTTTCGCCGATTACGAAGAGCTCACCTACCTCGCCGACCTGCGCAACGACAGCCTGCCGCCGAACATCCGCGTGGAACAGTTCTTCATGCAGCCCGGCAGCCTGCTGCACAGCGTGTCGGCCCAGCAGGGCTACATCAGCAGCAACTACAGCCACGCCGCGCGCGACATCAACGCCAAGGGCCTGAACCTGATCGCGCAGCTGGTGGCCGCCACCCCCGAGAGGCCCGTGCACCTGAGCCTGGCCTGCAACCCTGACATCACCCTCGACCTGCTGCCGATGATCGCCAAGCGTCGCGCCGCCGGCGAAACCATCCTCATGCTCGGTCAGGTGCATGCCGAACTGCCTTACATGCCGGGTGACGCCGAGCTACCCATCGATGCGTTCGACCTGCTGATCGATACAGCCGAGCAACGCCGCCTGTTCTCCACGCCGAACATGCCGGTCAACACCCAGGACCATTGCATCGGCCTGCACGCCAGCAGCCTGGTACACGATGGCGGCACCCTGCAGATAGGCATTGGCGCCATGGGTGACGCGCTAACTGCTGCACTGCTGGCGCGCCAGGGCGACAACGCCGGCTATCGTGCCGTGCTCGACGCGCTGGATATCGGCCCGTGGCAAGCGCTGATCGAACGGGAAGGGGGCCTGGATACCTTCGCCCAGGGCCTGTACGGCTGCAGCGAAATGTTCGTCAACGGCCTGCTGGCGTTGGCCGATGCCGGCCTGTTGCGGCGCCCGGCGGATGAGCAGGGGGCAGCAGTGCTGCATGGCGGCTTCTTCCTCGGCCCCCAGGCGTTCTACCAGCGCTTGCGCGACATGCCGCTGGAACAGCGCGCACGGTTTGCCATGACGCGTATCAGCTTCATCAACGAGCTGTACGGGCAGGAGGAACTCAAGCGTCGCCAACGCCGCGATGCGCGCTTCATCAACACCGTGTTCGGCATGACCCTGCTTGGCGCCGGGGTGGCCGACCAGCTGGAGGATGGCCGGGTACTCAGTGGCGTGGGCGGGCAATACAATTTCGTCGCCCAGGGCCATGCGCTGGAGGGCGGGCGTTCGATCCTGCTGCTGCGCAGCTGGCGTGAGGCGGGCGGGGAGGTAACTTCGAACCTGTTCTGGAACTATGGCCATTGCACCATCCCCCGGCACCTGCGCGATATCGTGGTGACCGAGTACGGCATCGCCGACCTGCGTGGGCAGACCGACAGTGAGGTGATTGCGCGGTTGTTGGCGGTATGCGATTCGCGGTTCCAGCAGGGGCTGATCGAGCAGGCCAAGGACGCCGGCAAGCTGGCCAGGGATTTTCAACTGGAGGCGCGCTTTACCGACAACACGCCGCAGCGGCTGGAGGCGATCAGGGCGCGGCACTTGCGGTTGTTCCCGGAGTATCCGCTGGGCACGGACTTTACGGCTGAAGAACGGGATTTGCTGCGGGCGCTGAACTGGCTGAAGAGCAAGTTCAAGCTGAGCGAGGTGCTGGAGCTGGGCAAGGCAGCGCTGGATGCGCCGGGGCCGGAGGGCTATGCGAGGCACCTTGCGCGGATGCAGCTGGACCAGCCGCAGGGGCTGAAGGAAGAGCTTTACCAGCGGTTGCTGCTGGCGGGCTTACAGGCTGCAAAATAAGCGCTCGGACATACTGTCCCCTGTGGGAGCGGGTTTACCCGCGAATGCGATGGCGCATCCCAAATCGCCTTCGCGGGTAAACCCGCTCCCACAGAGATCGCGTAGCGGCCTTATTCGATGAAGGACACCACACCACCTTCCAGCGACTTCACCCGGGCCAGCGATTCAACGCGGTAGCCCTGGCTGTCCAGCTCGGCACGGCCGCCCTGGAACGACTTCTCGATCACGATACCCAGGCCGGCCACGGTAGCGCCGGCTTGCTTGATGATCGAGATCAGCGCCTGCGACGCCTTGCCGTTGGCCAGGAAGTCGTCGATCACCAGTACGCGGTCGCTGCTGTTGAGGTGACGTGGCGAGATGGCCACGGTGTTCTCGGTCTGCTTGGTGAAGGAGTATACCGAGGCGGTCAGCAGGTTCTCGGTCAGGGTCAGCGACTGGTGCTTGCGGGCGAAGATCACCGGCACGCCCAGCTTCAGGCCAGTCATCACCGCCGGGGCAATGCCCGAGGCTTCGATGGTGACGATCTTGGTCACGCCCGCGTCCGCGAACAGGCGGGCGAACTCGTCACCGATCAGCTGCATCAGCGCAGGGTCGATCTGGTGATTGAGAAACGCGTCGACTTTGAGAACCTGATCGGAAAGCACGATGCCTTCTTCGCGAATCTTCTGATGCAGTGCTTCCACTGTGGTATTCCTCGATGTAACAAAGGTGGCCGCAAATGGCGGCAAATTTAAAGAGTAATGGTTGATCAGCGTTTGAGCATTGCCCGGATATCGGCCAGGGCGTTGTTGCCCCGTGCGGCCTTTACCTCGACCGGCGCATCGTCCAGGCCTTCCCAGGCCAGGTCTTCCGGTGGCAGTTCATCGAGGAACCGGCTGGGCGTGCAGTCGATGATTTCTCCGTACTGCTTGCGCTTGGCGGCGAAGGTGAAGGCCAGGGTCTGGCGCGCGCGGGTGATGCCCACGTAGGCCAGGCGGCGTTCCTCTTCGATGGTGTCGGCCTCGATGCTGGAGCGGTGCGGGAGAATTTCCTCTTCCATGCCCATGATGAACACGTAGGGGAACTCCAGGCCCTTGGAGGCATGCAGGGTCATCATCTGCACACCTTCGGCGTTCTCTTCCTCTTCCTGCTGGCGCTCGAGCATGTCGCGCAGCACCAGCTTGCCGATGGCGTCCTCGATGGTCATGTCACCCTCTTCGTCCTTTTCGAGGGTGTTCTTCAGCGCTTCGACCAGGAACCAGACGTTGCTGATGCGAAACTCCGCAGCCTTGTCGCTGGCGGTCTGCTGGCGGATCCAGTTCTCGTAGTCGATATCGCGGATCATCTCGTGCAGCGCGGCAATCGGGTCTTCCAGGGCGACCTTGTGGCGCACCCCGTCCAGCCAGTGCTTGAAGCGCTGCAAACGCTCGGTGTAGCGGGCGTCCAGGTGCTCACCGAGGCCCAGTTCCTCGCTGGCGGCGTACATCGAAATCTTGCGCTCGGTGGCGTAGTTGCCGAGCTTTTCCAGGGTGGTGGAGCCGATTTCCCGACGTGGCACGTTGATAACCCGCAGGTAGGCGTTGTCATCGTCCGGGTTTACCAGCAGGCGCAGGTAGGCCATCAGGTCCTTGACCTCCTGGCGGCCGAAGAAGCTGTTGCCGCCCGACAGGCGATACGGCACCTGGTGGTGCTGCAGCTTCAGTTCGATCAGCTTGGCCTGGTAGTTGCCGCGGTAGAGGATGGCAAAGTCGCTGTACGGGCGGTTGGTGCGCAGGTGCAGGGTGAGGATTTCCATGGCCACGCGTTCGGCCTCGGCTTCCTCGTTCTTGCAGCGGATGACGCGGATCTCGTCGCCCACGCCCATCTCGCTCCACAGCTGCTTCTCGAACGCGTGCGGGTTGTTGGCGATCAGCACGTTGGCGCAGCGCAGGATGCGGCTGGTGGAGCGGTAGTTCTGCTCCAGCATCACCACTTTCAGGGAGGGGTAGTCCTCCTTGAGCAGCATCAGGTTTTCCGGCCGGGCGCCACGCCAGGCGTAGATCGACTGGTCGTCGTCACCCACCACGGTGAACTGGTTGCGCATGCCGATCAGCATCTTCACCAGCAGGTACTGGCTGGCGTTGGTGTCCTGGTATTCGTCCACCAGCAGGTAGCGCACGCGGTTCTGCCAGCGTTCCAGCACATCGGGGTGCTCCTGGAACAGCTTGACCGGCAGCAGGATCAGGTCGTCGAAATCCACCGCGTTGAACGCCTTGAGCGTGCGCTGGTAGTGGGTGTAGACGATGGCGGCGGTCTGCTCGCGCGGGTTGCGCGCCTTCTCCAGGGCCTCTGCGGGCAGGATCAGGTCGTTCTTCCAGGCACCGATCATGTTCTTGATCTCGTCGATGCCGTCGTCGCCGGAGTATTCCTTCTGCATGATGTCCGACAGCAACGCCTTGATGTCGGACTCGTCGAAGATCGAGAAGCCCGGCTTGTAGCCCAGGCGCTCGTGCTCCCTGCGGATGATGTTCAGGCCCAGGTTGTGGAAGGTGCACACCGTCAGGCCACGGCCTTCCCCCGGACGCAGCAGGGTGCCGACCCGTTCCTTCATCTCGCGTGCGGCCTTGTTGGTAAAGGTCATCGCCACGATGTACTGGGCACGGATGCCGCAGTTCTGGATGAGGTGGGCAATCTTGCGCGTGATCACGCTGGTCTTGCCCGAGCCTGCACCGGCGAGCACCAAAAGAGGGCCGCCGACATAGTCACGGGCTTCTTGCTGCCGGGGATTGAGTCGGGACATGCTAGAAACCGGGGGTCGCCAGAAAATAGCCGCGCATTCTAACAGGCATGGGGTGGTTGTGGCGCGACCGTCTGACGTCTGAGTCAAATATGTAAACGGGATTTGCCGGCTGGCGCAGTTTCGCGCAGGATGCACGACAAAATACGTCGGGATGCTACGCCCGTAAAAACATGTATTAAAGTGAAAATCATTTCCATTAATGCAGTAGCATACCTGGCAGTTTCCGTTGCACCGTGAAGCCCTAAGGAGCCCGCTTGTCCACGCCTGTCGAACCATTGCGTTTGCTGCTGTTGGCCGATGAGCCGGAATGGGCCGCGCTGCTACGCGCGTGCATGCCTGCCCTGGGTGGCAGCGCCGTGCTGCTGACGGCGCCAAACTGGGAGGCGGTCGACAGCCTGTTCAACCAGGACCGCCAGGCTGTCGTGCTGGCAACCCCGGCCCTGCAACCGGCGCCCGGGCGCTGCGAGTTGCCGACCATCCTGCTGCTCGACCATGAGCCCCAGGTAGCGCCCAGCGCCGTCAGTGACTGGCTGGTGCATGACCAGCTCAATGCCGACACCTTGCGCCGCTCGCTGCGCCATGTGCGCGAGCGCGGTGTGCTGGTGGCCACCTTGCAGCGTCTGGCCGAGCAGGACCCGCTGACCGGTATCGCCAACCGCCAGGGTTTCCAGGCCTTGCTGACCGCGCGCCTGGCCGAGAACGACGGCCGCGGCCTTGCCCTCGGCCATCTGGACCTGGACAACTTCCGCCATGTCAACGATGCCCTCGGCCACCAGAGCGGCGACCGCCTGATCCTGCAGGTGGTGGCACGCCTGAAGCAGCAACTGGAGGCGGGCGACCAGCTGGCGCGGCTGGGCAGCGACGAGTTTGCCCTGCTGATCGACACCCGGCGCGACCCCAACCGTGCCGAATGGATTGCCGAGCGGATTGTCGAGGCGTTGGCCGAGCCCTACTGGATCGACGGCGAAAGCCTGCTGCTGGGCTGCAGCCTGGGCCTGGCCCATGCCCGCGCCCAGGGTGGCGCCGACCCGCTGATGTGGCACGCGCACATCGCCATGCGCCAGGCCAAGGGCAGCCAGGGTTGCACCTTCCATGTGTTCAACGAACGCATCAACCGCAATGCCCGTAGCCTGGCCGACCTGGAAAGCGAACTGCGCCGCGCCCTGCGCCGTGACGAGCTGGAGCTGCATTACCAGCCGCGGTTGAACCTGGCCGACGGGCGTATCGTCGGCCTCGAGGCGCTGGTGCGCTGGCGGCATGCCGAGCGCGGCCTGTTGCCGCCCAGCGAGTTCGTGCCGCTGGCCGAGCAGAGCGGCCTGATCGTGCCGCTGGGCTACTGGGTGATTTCCCGCGCCCTGCATGACATGCAGGCGCTGTGCGAGCGCGGCCTGGAGCCGCTGCACATGGCGGTCAACCTGAGCTTCCGCCAGTTCCAGGACAGCCAGCTGCTGGCGACCTTGAGCCGCCTGATTCTCGAGCATGGCGTGGATGCCCGCTGGCTGGAGTTCGAGCTGACCGAAACGGCGGTGATGCGCCGCAACGAGCTGGTGCGCCAGACCATGGACGCCCTGGGGCGCCTGGGCGTGCGCTTCTCGCTCGATGATTTCGGTACCGGGTTTTCTTCGTTCGTGCACCTGAACAGCCTGCCGATCACCTTGCTCAAGGTGGACCGCAGCTTTGTCGCGGAAATGGAAATGCGCGAGGAGAACCGCAAGCTGGTACACGCCATGATCAACCTGGCGCACAACCTCAACCTCGAAGTGGTGGCCGAAGGGGTGGAGAGTGAAGAGCAAATGGCGTTGTTGCGCGGGTTTGGCTGTGACCAGGTTCAAGGCTTCCTGGTCAGCAAGCCGCTGCCGGTGGGGGAGTTGATGGAGTTCTTGCTGCAGGCGACTGGCTGCCAGTTGGGCGCAGCCCTTTAGGGCCCTTTCGCGGGTGAACCCGCTCCCACAGGCTTTGCACAGGATTCAGACCCTGCGCAGTCCCTGTGGGAGCGGGTTTACCCGCGAAGAGGCCCGCAAGTCAGGCCGAAGCCGTAGCCGCGCCACCCATCCCGGCCTTACCCAAAAGCCGCTTCATGCGCCACTCAAAGCCAAAGGTCAGCGCCACCGCCGCACACGCCAACCCCAACGCCAGCCCCCACCACACTCCGACCGCACCACCGCCCAGGTTGAAGGTGAACAGCCAGGCACTCGGCGCCCCCACCAGCCAGTAGCACACCAGCCCGATCAGGAAGGTGGTCCTGGCATCCTTCAGCCCACGGATCGAGCCCATCGCAATCGTCTGCATGCCATCGAACAGCTCGAACCACGCCGCCACCATCAGCAACTGCACCGCCAGCTGGAAGATCGCCGCAAATGCCGGGTCGTCACGGTCGATGAACAGCCCCACCAGCGTATCGGGCAGCAGCCAGAACAGCGCGGCGAAGGCAAACATGATCATCGCCCCGAAGCCGATGCCCACCCGCCCGGCGCTGCGCGCTGCCAGCAGGTTGCCGGCGCCGTAGTACAGCCCCACGCGCATGGTCACCGCATACGACAACCCGGTCGGCACCATGAACGCCGTGGAGACGATCTGCAGGGCGATCTGGTGCGCCGCCAGCTCGGTACTGCCCAGCACGCCCATGCACAGCGCAGCGAAGGCGAACAGGCCGACTTCCACCATGTAGGTGCCGCCAATCGGCAGGCCCAGCCGCCACAGCTCGCGCAGGGCCGGCAACGACGGGCGCGACAGGCCCTTGCACAGCGGGTAGGCGGCATAGGCCGGGTGCCAGCGGATATACAGCGCCAGGGCAATGGCCATGCCCATCGACACCACCGCGGTGACCAGGCCGATGCCCATCAGGCCCAGCTTGGGCAGGCCGAACATGCCTTCGATCAACGCTACGTTGAACAGGTAGTTAAGCACCGTGCCGACCAGGCTGATGACCATCACCGGGGTCGAGCGGCCCAGCGCGCTGGTGAAACCGCGCAAGGCCATGAAGGTCAGGTAGCCGGGCAGGGCCAGTGGCAGCAGGGTGAGGAATTCGGCGGCCGAAGCAACGTTCTCGGGCTTTTGCCCGAACAGCAGCAATACCGGCTCCAGGTTCCACAGCACCAGCGCAGCGAACAGCGCCAGGCCCCAGGCCAGCCACAGGCCGCCCTGTGCCAGGCGGGTGGCACCGTCGATGTCGTTGGCGCCCTTGCGAATCGCCACCAGGGTGCCGACCGCCGCGATCACGCCCAGGCAGAAGATCGACACGAACGAGTAGCTCGCCGCGCCCAGGCCGCCGCCAGCCAGGGCTTGCGGGCTGATGCGGGCCATCATCAAGGTATCGGTCAGCACCATCAGCATATGCGCCAACTGCGAGGCGATCAGCGGCCCGGCCAGGCGCAGCAAAGCCTTGAGTTCTGTGGTGGGCGCGACATGCATGGGGGCAGTCCTTTTCCTGGGGTGATCAACGAAGGGCGATTCTGAGGCTTTGGTCAACTTTGCACAAAAGGATAAAAGCGATCATTGGCATGAGTCTGACTCATGCATATATGCTTTCCGGTGATTCGCTCCACAGCCCCTTATGGCAGGTACCTCATGTCCCGTCAGCTCCCCCCGCTGTATGCCCTGCGCGCATTCGAAGCCGCCGCGCGGCTAAGCTCCTTCACCCGTGCCGGCGAAGAGCTGTCGATCACCCAGAGCGCGGTCAGCCGGCATATCCGCACGCTGGAGGAGCACTTTGCCTGCCGCCTGTTCGTGCGCAGCGGCCGCAGCCTGCAACTGACCGAAGCGGCGCGGGTGCTGCTGCCCGGTGTGCGCGAAGGCTTTGCCGCGCTGGAGCGGGCTTGCGATACCTTGCGCGGTGAAGATGACATCCTGCGCATGAAGGCCCCCTCGACCCTGACCATGCGCTGGTTGCTGGCGCGTCTGAGCCGCTTTCGCCATTTGCAGCCTGGCAATGAAGTGCAGCTGACCAGCGCCTGGATGGATGTCGACCATGTGGACTTCAACCAGGAACCGTTCGATTGCGCGGTATTGCTCAGCGACGGCGTGTTCCCGCCGGACTGGGAAGTGCGCAAGTTGTTCCCGGAGTTGCTGATCCCCGTGGGTGCGCCAGACCTGCTCGACGAGGAACCCTGGGACGAGCGCCGGCTGGCCTGCATCGAGTTGCTGCACCCCACGGTGGACAAGCGCGACTGGCGGGAGTGGCTGGAGCGCATGGGGCTGAGTGACAAGGTTTCGCTCAAGGGCGGGCAGGTGTTCGACACCCTGGAGCTGGGCATGATTGCCGCGGCGCGTGGCTATGGCATTTCCATGGGCGATTTGCTGATGGTGGCCGAGGATGTGGCACAGGGGCGCTTGAGCCTGCCGTGGCCGACGGCGGTGCCCAGCGGGATGGATTATTACCTGGTGTGGCCGCGCACTCGGCCAGGGGGCGAGCGGTTGCGGCGTTTGAGCGCGTTTCTGGAAGAGGAGGTGGCGGCGATGGATTTGCCGGATGTGCAGATTCTGCCGCCCCTCTGATCGCTTGTACCGGCCTCTTCGCGGGTAAACCCGCTCCCACAGGTCAAGCGTAGGCCTGTGGGAGCGGGTTTACCCGCGAAGAGGCCGCAATGCCTTACATCGAGCCCAGATTCAGAGCCTGTGCACACGCCTGCAGCGACCGGCGCTCACTCTGTGCATACAACGCCAGCTCATCCTGTACCTGCAGCCCCAGCGCCTCTTCGAACGCGTCGCGGTTGGCGTTGCTGCCGTACTCTGCCTGCGCATCGTCACCCAGGTTGGACTGGAAGATCCCCGCCGCGCTCACCGGCAGGAAGTCCTCGTACACCAGCGCCTCGAAGTGCACATGGCCAGCCTCGATCAGCCCCTCCAGTGTGGTCGGGCGGTCATCCTGGTCGCGCGCGGCCAGGCCTTTTTCGGTGGCGAAGTAGCGGAAGTAGGCCAGGCCCTGTTCACGCATCTGCGCCAGGTCATCCGGGAATTCGGCAAAGGTGTCCTTCAACAACGCCATGTAGCGTTCGGCATTGGCCTCGGCCGGGGCGCCACCCAGGGCGGCGCGGGTGGCGTCGAGCAGCTTGTCGTACAGCTGGCGACCTTTCGGCGTCAGTGCCGCGCCGCGTTGCTCGATTTCGCCGAAGCGCGCGGTATGGCTGCCTTCGCTGCCCTGCTGGTCGCTGAACGCAACCTTTTCCTGCAGGGCCTTGAAGCTGGTCTGGCGCAGCAGGATCGGGTGACGGCGGGTGGGCGGACCTTCGACCACGGCCTTCGGCGGGATGCCTTTGGCCGGCATGCCGAGCTGGATTGCATCGATGTCCAGGGTGCGCGGGGTCAGGTGGTTGATGTGCGGGCCCTTGAAGGCCACCACATCGGCGATCAGGCGGTGCTGGTCGTGCAACTGCTGGTACTGCTCGGCAGTGACGGTGGCGTCATGGTGCCAGCGGAAGGTGTGCAGCGCTTCCTGCACGAACGCCTCGGCATCGACGGCGTTCAGGCCGCCATCGCGCTCGCACTGGGCGATCAGTTCGAGGGCGCGGGCGGTGAAGATCTGGCGCTTGGCCAGGATGCTTTCGGCCAGCTGGCGCAGCTGCGGGTTGTCGATCAGCTCCAGGCGCAGCAGCGAGGTGAATACGCGGAACGGGCTGACGTGCAGCGACTGCTCGTGCACCGCGCGGAAGGCGGTGGAATGCACCGGCACGCCGGCGGAGCTGAGGTCGTAGTAGCCGACCGGCTGCATGCCCATGACCGCGAACAGCCGGGCGATGGTGGCCAGCTCTGCGGCGGTGCCGACGCGGATGGCACCATGGCGCTCCTGGTCCAGCCGCTCGATTTCGCCGGTCCAGCGCAGGGCCTCGGCAACCTCGGGTTGCTGGGCCATGACTTGCTGGTTGATTTCGCTCACCAGCTCCAGCAGCGTGCCGTACAGGGGCACTTCCTGTTTGTACATGAGCGACATGGCGGCAGAGAACTGCGCGCGGATGCTGTCGGGGCTGACGAAATCGTTGGCGGGCATCGCTAGCTTCCTGGTTGGGTTCGGACGCTTACATGAAAGCTGGGAATGCACTTGGCTCACAAGCGAAAAAAAGTGAGTGTGTCATTCCTTTTTTGATCGACCTCAAGGGCCCTTTCGCGGGTACCTCACAGGGCTCAGGCCTTGCGCGATACCTGTGGGAGCGGGTTCACCCGCGAAGAGGCCATCAAGCCTGAAGCTGCTCGCGAATCCACTCCACCAATGCCCTTACCTTGGGCACCTCCGCCGCATGCTCGGCATACGCCAGATAATGCGCCCCGGCACTGCGCATCGCATGGTTCCAAGGTACCACCAGACTCCCCTCGGCCAACTCCTTCGCCGCCAGGTAGCGCGGCACCAACGCCACCCCGCACCCGGCCTGCGCCGCGCTCAAGGCCATATAGAACGTATCGAAGCGCGGCCCGTGGTAGGCGCTGACGCTCTGCAAGCCCAATTCCAGGAACCACTCGTGCCAGGCCTCGGGCCGCGAGGTGCTCTGTAGCAGCACCAGTTCGGCCAGCTCCCCGGCATCGTTCAGTTCACGCCCGGCCAGCAGCTCCGGTGCACATACCGGCACCACCTCTTCACGGAACAGTTCCACGCAGGTGGCCCCCGGCCAGGTGCCCTGGCCATAGAAGAACACCACGTCCGCCGAGCCCTGCAGCAGGGCGAACGGCTCCATCTCGTTGCGGATGTCCAGGTGGATGTTGCCGTGGCGCTTGCCAAAGCCCTTGAGGTGCGGGATCAACCAGCGCACGCCAAAACTCGGTTGAGTGGCTACCTTCAGTATCTCGGTCTGCTCGCCGTAGGTGAGCACGTAGCGGCTGGACATGTCGACCTGGGTGAGGATCTTGTTGACCTCGGCCAGGTACAGGCTGCCCGCCGGCGTCAGCTGCAGGCGGCGGCGGATACGCAGGAACAGGTGGTGGCGCAACATGTCTTCAAGCTGCGCCACCTGCTTGCTGACCGCACTCTGGGTCAGGTGCAGCTCTTCGGCGGCTCGGGTAAAGCTCAAATGGCGGGCTGCAGCTTCAAAGCACTGCAGGGCGGTCATGGAGGGCACCAGGCGTTTGGACATAGCGGTCTCTGCGGCTCAAATCATTACCTGACGGAATGATATGCGGAATAAAGGTCGTTTGTTGTACCTATGTGATCGGATTAATACTGATCCACATCATTTTTCCACCCCATCACCCGATGTAGGAGAAGCACAAATGGTTGCTGGATTGCTCGAGCGCCTTGGCGTTGCCGCCGAGGCTTACACCCAGGGCGACTACCCTGTTCACACGCCGATCGACGGCAGCCAGATCGCCTCGGTGAAACTGCTCGGCAAGGCCGAGACCATCGCCCGCATCGATCAGGCCCAGAGCGCCTTCGAAGCCTGGCGCAGCGTGCCGGCCCCGCGCCGTGGCGAGCTGGTGCGCCTGTTCGGCGAAGTGCTGCGTGAGCACAAGGCCGACCTCGGCGAGCTGGTATCGATCGAAGCCGGCAAGATCACCCAGGAAGGCCTGGGCGAAGTGCAGGAAATGATCGACATCTGCGACTTCGCCGTTGGCCTGTCGCGCCAGCTGTACGGCCTGACCATCGCTTCCGAGCGCCCTGGCCACCACATGCGTGAAACCTGGCACCCGCTGGGCGTGGTCGGCGTGATCAGCGCCTTCAACTTCCCGGTCGCCGTCTGGGCCTGGAACACCGCCCTGGCCCTGGTCGCCGGTAACTCCGTGGTGTGGAAGCCGTCCGAGAAGACCCCGCTGACCGCCCTGGCCTGCCAGGCGCTGTTCGAAAAAGCCCTGAAAGCCTTCGGCGATGCCCCGGCTGGCCTGGCACAACTGGTGATTGGCGGCCGTGAAGCTGGCGAAGCGATGGTCGACGACCCGCGCGTGCCACTGGTCAGCGCCACCGGTAGCACCCGCATGGGGCGCGAAGTCGGCCCACGTGTGGCTGCCCGCTTCGGTCGCAGCATCCTCGAGCTGGGCGGCAACAACGCCATGATCCTGGCCCCGAGCGCCGACCTCGACCTGGCCGTGCGCGGCATCCTGTTCTCTGCAGTCGGCACCGCCGGCCAGCGTTGCACCACCCTGCGCCGCCTGATCGTGCACCGCTCGATCAAGGACGAAGTGGTTGCCCGCGTCAAAGCCGCCTACGGCAAGGTGCGCATCGGCGACCCACGCAAGGACAACCTGGTGGGCCCACTGATCGACAAGCAGTCGTTCGACGCCATGCAGGGCGCGCTGGCCAAGGCCCGCGACGAAGGTGGCCAGGTGTTTGGTGGCGAGCGTCAGCTGGCCGACCAGTACCCGAACGCCTACTACGTGTCGCCTGCCATTGCCGAAATGCCGGCGCAGAGCGACGTGGTGCGCCACGAAACCTTCGCCCCGATCCTGTACGTGCTGGCCTACGACGACTTCGAAGAGGCCCTGCGCCTGAACAACGAAGTGCCACAAGGCCTGTCGTCGTGCATCTTCACCACCGACATCCGTGAAGCCGAACGCTTCCAGAGCGCCTCGGGCAGCGACTGCGGCATCGCCAACGTCAACATCGGTACCAGCGGCGCCGAGATCGGCGGTGCGTTCGGTGGCGAGAAGGAGACTGGCGGTGGCCGTGAGTCCGGTTCGGATGCCTGGAAAGGCTACATGCGTCGCCAGACCAACACCGTGAACTACTCGCGCGAGCTGCCGCTGGCGCAGGGTATCGTGTTCGACTGATCGGCTGATGCTGCATGGCCGGGGGCCTGGCCCCCGGTTCGCGGGTAAACCCGCTCCCACAGGTACAACACAGTTTTCGAAACCTGTGATGCACCTGTGGGAGCGGGTTTACCCGCGAATGGGTCGCACAACGGCCCCAAACAAGAACAAATTGCTGGAGCCGGGCCATGTCCGAACTGCGTCAAGAATGCTTGTGGGAATTCGTCAGCAAACCGACCGTCGCCGCCCAGGCCCTGGCCGGTGAGCACAAGGCCGATGTCTGCGTGATCGGTGGCGGCATTACCGGCCTGTCGGCGGCCATCCACCTGCTCGAACAGGGCAAGTCGGTGATCCTGCTGGAGGCCTGGAAGATCGGGCACGGTGGCTCCGGGCGCAACGTCGGCCTGGTCAACGCCGGCACCTGGATCCGCCCCGACGATGTCGAGGCCACTCTCGGCCAGCAGCAGGGCAGCCGCCTGAACAAGGTCCTCGGTGAAGCGCCGGCTGAAGTGTTCGCCATGATCGAACGCCTTGGCATCGATTGCCAGGCCCAGCACAAAGGCACGCTGCACATGGCGCACAACGCCACCGGTATCGCCGACCTCGAGGCTCGCCACGAACAATGGCGTCGCCGTGGTGCCGACGTGGAGCTGTTGACCGGCGCCCAGTGCCAGGAATACTGCGGCACCGACAAGATCTCCGCCGCGCTGCTCGACCGCCGCGCCGGCACCATCAACCCCATGGGCTACACCCAAGGCCTGGCCGCAGCGGTGGCGCGCCTGGGCGGCAAGCTGTTCCAGCAGTCTTCGGTCGAAGGCCTGGAGCGTGACGGCGATGCCTGGCGGGTGAAGACCGCACGCGGTTCGGTGCGCGCCGAGAAGGTGGTGATTTCCACCGGCGCCTACACCGAAGGCGACTGGAGCAACCTGCAGAAGCAGTTCTTCCGTGGCTATTACTACCAGGTGGCGTCCAAGCCGTTGCAGGGCGCTGCAGCCGACAAGGTGCTGCCCCATGGCCAAGGCTCGTGGGACACCCGCACCGTGCTCAGCAGCATCCGTCGCGACGACCAGGGCCGCCTGCTGCTCGGCAGCCTGGGCCGGGTCGACAACAAGCCGGCGTGGTTCGTGCGCAGCTGGGCCGACCGGATCCAGAGCCACTACTACCCCGAGTTGGGCAAGGTCGAGTGGGAAATGCACTGGACCGGCTGCATCGACTTCACCCCCGACCACCTGATGCGGCTGTTCGAGCCGGCGCCGGGGCTGGTGGCGGTGACCGGGTACAACGGGCGGGGTAATACCACCGGGACCGTGATTGGCCGGGCGTTTGCCGAGTTCTTGCTGAAGGGGGAGGCGAGCAGCCTGCCGATTCCGTTTTCGCCGATGAAGGGCGTGAGTGCGCCCTCGCTGCGGACGGCGTTCTATGAGTCCGGGTTCTCGCTGTACCACGCGGGGCAATGTTTGAGAGTTGTGTTGTAAGTACTGGCCTCTTCGCGGGTAAACCCGCTCCTACAGGTACTGCGCAGCGTTCTGAGTGTGCGCGGTCTCTGTGGGAGCGGGTTTACCCGCGAAGGGGCCAGCACAGGCTTACTTGTGCAACCAGCTGAGGAAGCCGCCTTTCTTGATCGAAACCGGTTTTTGCAGCAACAACGACTCCCGGTTCTGACGCCGGAACCGCTGCAACTTGCTCAATGCCGTCTGCACATCGCCGCGTTGCACCAGGCAGCTCTTCACCTGTTCCTTGTCGATCCGATACAGCACGCAACCGGTCAGCGTGCGGAACTCGGCCAGCGAGTCCTCCTCGTCGACGATCCCCTCGATCCCCAGCACCTCGCCTGGGCCCATGCGCCCGGCCTCGACCAGTTTGTCGCCATCGCGGATCGACGCCGAAACCACCCCGCTGCCAATCACCAGCAAATGATCGGAATGCTCGCCCACGCCCAGAATCACCTGGTCCGCCAGGTATTCCACGGTCGTCATGCGCTGGCTCAGCGCATCGCGCTCTTCACTGCTCAGCGAGCGGAACACCCGCACCTCGTCCAGCACCTCGCGCTGGCGGCTGCGGGGAGGCATGGCCAGGTCGGCGTTCCACATCACCCCGCTGGCCTCCAGGTGGCGGTGGGCCAGGTCGAACAACTGGTTGCGCGCGTCGCCTTTGGCGCCCGCATCGGCCACGTAACCGCTGGCTTCGTACTCCACGGACTCCAGCGTCGAGGCTTTCACCGTCACCTTTGGTTTTGGTGTTGCAAGAATGGCACTCACGCCTTGCAAGGCCTTTTCCAGCGCATCGAACACCCGCTTGGGCCGCACCTTGGCCGGCACCACCACGCTGATCGACACCCCGTGCACATCGGCCGGGCGGCTGTGGTTGAGCAGCCGGGCCTTGGCCGCCACCGAGTTGGGGATTACCGCCAGGCTGCCGGTGCTGGTGAGCAGGCGGGTGGCGCGCCAGTCGATTTCCAGCACCTTGCCGTCGGTGCCGTCGATGGAGATCGAGTCGCCAATCTGATACGGCCGCGTGGTGTTCAGGATGATGCCACTGAATACGTCGGCCAGTGTGCTCTGCAGCGCCAGGCCGATGACGATGGCCATTACCCCTGACGTGGCCAGCAGGCCCTTCACCGGCAACTGCAATACATAGCCTGCGGCAGCGACCACGGCAGCCAGGAAGATCAGCGCGCCCAGCACATCCTGCAGCAAACGCCCGCCGTGGCTGCCACGGGCACCCAGCAACAGGCCGAACACCACCGTCACCGTGCGCGCACCGAACAGCCACCAGCCTATCGCCAGTACCGTGGCAATCAGGTTGCGCGAGACATCATCGGGCCAGGGTGGCGGTTGCAGCGGGCTCATGCCGGCGGCCACCAGCAACGAGCTGAACAGCAGGAACAGCACCAGCCGCGCGCCTATGCGCCAGGCCCGCTGCTGTAGAGGTATCAGTTGCCAGAGCACAAGATCGAGCAGGATCAGGGCAGTGCCGAGCAGCAACGGGTATGACTGGATGAACGCCAGCATGGTGGTCTCGGGTAAGGGGAGGGCTGTGGGTAGTAATAGAGCAGGTTGGCCGGGCAGGCAATGGGGCCTGTGCCGGCCTCTTCGCGGCTAAAGCCGCTCCCACAGGTACTGCGCACGATTCAAATCCAGCGCAATCCCTGTGGGAGCGGCTTTAGCCGCGAAAGGGCCGGTACAGCCCACACAAAACCATCGTTCATAAAACAGAACGCTAGAGCCAAAAACTGCTATCTACCGCCAAAAAGGTCATGGTTTTAATCTTCTCCCATCAACGCGAAACACCCCACTTACTGAAAAAATCAAAACCCTTGGGAGCAACGACCATGACCAACTTCAAATACAACCGCCTGAACAAAGACGACGCCGCTGTCCTGCTGGTCGACCACCAGGCTGGCCTGCTGTCCCTGGTCCGTGACATCGAGCCGGACGCGTTCAAGAACAACGTGCTGGCCCTGGCCGACCTGGCCAAGTTCTTCAACCTGCCGACCATCCTCACCACCAGCTTCGAGCAAGGCCCCAACGGCCCGCTGGTACCAGAGCTGAAAGCCCTGTTCCCGGACGCCCCGTACATCGCCCGCCCAGGCCAGATCAACGCCTGGGACAACGAAGACTTCGTCAAGGCGGTGAAGGCCACCGGCAAGAAGCAACTGATCATCGCCGGCGTGGTGACTGAAGTGTGCGTAGCCTTCCCGGCGCTGTCGGCCCTGGAGGAAGAGTTCGAAGTGTTCGTGGTCACTGATGCCTCCGGCACCTTCAACGCGATGACCCGCGACGCCGCCCACGACCGCATGAGCCAGGCCGGCGCACAACTGATGACCTGGTTCGGCGTGGCCTGTGAGCTGCACCGCGACTGGCGCAACGACATCGAAGGGCTGGCCGCGCTGTGCTCCAACCACATCCCGGACTACCGCAACCTGATCACCAGCTACAACGCTTTCAACGCCAACAAGTAAGCCTGATGCGCGGGCACCGCAAACCGGTGCCCGCCAAGGCAGCACACCTGTCCAATCCTGCGCCCGTCCGCCGTTGCACAGTGGATGCGGGCAAGCTCATCCCAAGGAACGCCGATGAACACCGCACCCCAAGACAACCGCAACGTGGTGACCCTGGTCATCCAGCACAAGGTTCGCGCCGCGTCGCTGGCGGCCTACGAAGCATGGCTCAAGCGCACGGTCAGCACCGCGCGCCGCCAGCCGGGGCACCTGGACGTCAACGTCATCCGCCCTGACGACGGCGGGCTGCATTTCACCACCGTGGTGCGCTTCGCCGATGCCAGCCTGCTGCAGGCCTGGGTCAACTCGGCCGAGCGCCAGACACTGGTAAGCGAAGTACTGCCGCTGCTCGAGGGTGGTGACCACACCCAGGTGCACGACGACCCGGAATTCTGGTTCACCCCGCCGAGCACCAACGCAGCGCAACCGCCGCGCTGGAAGCAGGCGCTGCTGACCTATCTGGTGATCTGCCCGATGACCATGATCATTCCACACCTGCTGGCGCCGCTGTTTGCACGCTTCCCGCAGTTGGGGGGCGCGATCACCAGCAACCTGATCGTCAACCTGTTCGTCATCCTGCCCGTGGTGTTCTACATCATGCCTTGGGTAACCCGCCGCTGCGCCAACTGGCTGCGCGGCTGAGCCAGGCCTTTACCTCGACATTTTCAAGGAGATACCGACATGAGCACGTTCGTTACCCGCGATGGCACTTCGATCTACTTCAAGGACTGGGGCAGCGGCAAGCCTGTGCTGTTCAGCCACGGCTGGCCACTGGATGCCGACATGTGGGATTCGCAGATGGAATACCTGGCCAGCCGCGGCTACCGCGCCATTGCTTTCGACCGCCGTGGTTTCGGCCGTTCGAGCCAGCCGTGGAGCGGCTACGACTACGACACCTTCGCCGATGACATCGCCCAGCTGATCGAACACCTCGACCTGCGCGACGTGACCTTGGTGGGCTTCTCGATGGGTGGCGGTGACGTCAGCCGCTACATCGCCCGCCACGGCAGCGAGCGGGTGGCCGGGCTGGTGCTGCTGGGCGCGGTAACGCCGGTGTTCGGCAAGCGTGACGACAACCCTGAAGGTGTCGACCTGTCGGTGTTCGAGGGTATCCGCGCCGGCCTGCGTGCCGACCGCGCGCAGTTCATCGCCGATTTTGCGGCGCCGTTCTATGGCATCAACCATGGGCAGCAGGTGTCCCAAGGGGTGCAGACCCAGACCCTGAACATCGCGCTGATGGCGTCGATCAAGGGCACTTTGGATTGCGTGACCGCCTTCTCCGAAACCGACTTCCGTCCGGATATGGCCAAGGTCGATGTGCCGACTCTGGTGATCCACGGTGATGACGACCAGATCGTGCCGTTGGAGAGCACCGGCAAGCGGGCGGCGGAGCTGATTCGCGGGGCTGAGCTGAAGGTGTATGCGGGGGCGCCGCACGGGTTTGCGGTGACTCATGCACAGCAGCTGAATGAGGACTTGCTGGCATTCCTCCAGAAGTAATGGTGGGAGGCATTCGCGGGTAAACCCGCTCCCACAGGGACCGCGCACACTCAGAACGCTGCGCAGTACCTGTAGGAGCGGGTTTACCCGCGAAGAGGCCAGCACAGGCAGCACAAATGCCGAACGGGGCTAACCTTCAACCACCCACCGCACATCCATCCAAGCCTTGCCCCTACACCAACCGGCATGCTCTGCAGTTGCGCCTGCCGCCGCCGCACCCAGAGACGGAGAACCCCATGTCCCAGGACCGCAACGACAAGACCCGTCGCCAGTTCCTCGCCACCAGCACCGTGCTCGGTGCCGCCGGCGCGCTCTGGTCCGCATTGCCTTTTACCGGTTCCGCTTACGCATCCACCCAAGGAGGTTCCATGACCGCCGATCTGATCCTGTTCAACGGCAAACTGCACACCGTTGATCGTGAAAAGCCCACCGCGACCGCCGTCGCCATCAAGGATGGCCGTTTCATCGCCGTGGGCAACGACGCCGAGGCCATGGCCCACAAGGGCGCCACCACGCAGATCATCGACCTCAAGCAGCGCACGGTCATCCCTGGCCTGAACGACTCGCACCTGCACCTGATCCGGGGTGGCCTGAACTACAACCTGGAACTGCGCTGGGAGGGCGTGCCTTCGGTGGCCGATGCCCTGCGCATGCTCAAGGACCAGGCTGCACGTACGCCCACCCCGCAGTGGGTGCGCGTGGTCGGTGGCTGGAACGAGTTCCAGTTCGCCGAAAAACGCATGCCGACCCTGGAAGAAATCAACCAGGCCGCGCCGGACACCCCGGTATTCCTGCTGCACCTGTATGACCGTGCATTGCTCAACCGCGCCGCACTCAAGGCTGTCGGCTACACCAAGGACACTCCCAACCCGCCGGGCGGCGAGATCCAGCGCGACAAGTTCGGCAACCCGACCGGCATGCTCATCGCCCGCCCCAACGCGATGATCCTCTACGCCACCCTGGCCAAAGGGCCGAAACTGCCGCTGGAATACCAGGTCAACTCCACCCGCCAGTTCATGCGCGAGCTCAACCGCCTGGGCCTGACCAGTGCCATCGATGCCGGCGGCGGCTACCAGAACTTCCCGGACGACTATCAGGTGATCCAGGAGCTGGCCGACAACAACCAGCTGACCGTGCGCATTGCCTACAACCTGTTCACCCAGAAGCCCAAGGAAGAGCTGGACGACTTCCGCAAGTGGACCTCCAGCGTGAAGCTGCACAGTGGTACCGACTTCCTGCGCCACAACGGCGCCGGCGAAATGCTGGTGTTCTCTGCCGCCGACTTCGAGGACTTCCTCGAACCGCGTCCGGACCTGCCGCAGACCATGGAGCAAGAGCTGGAGCCGGTGGTGCGTCATCTGGTCGAGCAGCGCTGGCCGTTCCGCCTGCACGCCACCTACAACGAATCGATCACGCGCATGCTCGACGTGTTCGAGAAGGTCAACCGCGACATCCCGTTCAATGGCCTGCCGTGGTTCTTCGACCACGCCGAAACCATCACCCCGCAGAACATCGAGCGCGTGCGTGCGCTTGGCGGCGGTATCGCCATCCAGGACCGCATGGCCTTCCAGGGTGAGTACTTCGTCGACCGCTACGGCGCCAAGGCGGCCGAGCAGACCCCGCCGATCAAGCGCATGCTGGAGATGGGCGTGCCGGTCGGCGCCGGTACCGACGCCACCCGCGTGTCCAGCTACAACCCGTGGACCTCGCTGTACTGGTTGGTCAGCGGCAAGACCGTCGGTGGCATGGAGCTGTACCCGGAAGGTCTCAGCCGTGACACTGCGCTGCAACTGTTCACCCAGGGCAGCGCCTGGTTCTCCAGCGAGCAGGGCAAGAAGGGCCAGATCAAGGTGGGCCAGCTGGCCGACCTGGCGGCGCTGTCGCTGGACTTCTTCAGTGTCGATGAAGAGGCGATCAAAGGTATCGAGTCGGTACTTACCGTGGTCGATGGCAAGGTAGTGTATGGCGCGGCGGAATTCGACAAGCTCGGCCCGCCCCAGGTGCCGGTGCTGCCGGAGTGGTCGCCGGTGACCAAGGTGCCGGGCCACTGGCGCGTGGGCACGCCGTCGCTGGCAGCCGCCGTGCACCAGTGCAGCGGGCCATGCGGGGTGCATGCGCACAGCCATGAAAAGGCACGGCATTCGAGCGTGCCGGTGAATGACTACCAGGGCTTCTGGGGTGCGCTGGGTTGCTCGTGCTTCGCGTTCTAAGCTGAGCTGATGAAAAGGGGGCCAGTTATTGGCCCCCTTTTTTGTTCCTTCTGTGCTGGCCTCTTCGCGGGCTCGCCCGCTCCCACAGGTACACCGCAGCCCTCAGGCTCTGTGCGATCCCTGTGGGAGCGGGCGAGCCCGCGAAGAGGCCGGAAAAACCAACATCAATGGTGAGCCTTGTACTCCCCACCCGCCAGCAGATGCCGGATCTTCACCTCAACCCCATCGGTCTGCTGCATCCGCACCCGCGCCTCGATCTTCAGTTCACCCCGGGTTACCCGGTGGTGATGCCGCAAATGCTCCAGCCACGACTCCTCGAAGAAAAACTCCAGCCACACCGCCGGGTCCGCACTGTCGCGCATCAACCCCCACGACAACGCGCCATTGCGCTTGCGCATCGCCTCCAGCTCTCGCGCTGCCTGCTGGAACGCCTCGGCCTTGGCCGGGTCAACGTGGTACTCCACGGTGACCATCACCGGCCCGCTTTCCTTGTCCATGTCGTCGCTCAGCAGCGGCACCGGCCAATGCAGTGACGGCGTCAGCTCCTCGGCTGCGGTTTCCGGCAGCGTCACCTTGCAGGTCAGCAGCGTGCCCAGCGCCAGGCCACCTGCAGCCAGCAGCAGGCTCGAGGTGATCGTTGCATGGCTGGCCAGCGTGCCCCACAGCAACCCGCCGCAGGCCATGGCACCAAAGAAGATCAGGATGTACACCGACAACGCCCGCGCCCGCACCCAGGCCGGCACCGAGGTCTGCGCCGCCACCTGCAGGTTGGACAGCACGGCAATCCACGCCGCGCCGCTGAGCAGCATTGCCGGCAGTAGCACGTAGAAGTTGCGCACCAGCGCCAGGGCCAGCAGGAACAGGGCATACAGCAGGCTGGCAAGCAGCACCAGGCGGTCGCGGCTGATGCGTTCGCGCAGGCGTGGCAGCAAGGTGGCGCCGGCCACCGCACCGATGCCGATGGCCGCCAGCAGCACGCCGAAATCGGCGGCGGTGCCGTGCATCTCGCCACGCACGATCAACGGCAGCAGCGAGGTGCCGGCGCTGGCGCAGAAAAAGAACGCCAAGGCGCGCAACATCACCGCCTGCAAGGGTTTGGCACTACGCGCGAAACGCAGCCCGGTGCGCATGGCGCCGACGAAACGCTCGGCTGGCAGCAGCGGCTCCTTCACCTCGCGCTTCCACAGGAACAGCACCAGGATCACCCCGGCGAACGAGATGGCATTCAGAGCGAAGGTCAGCCATGGGCCAACCATGCTCACCACCACGCCCGCCAGGGCCGGGCCAATGGCGCGCGACACGTTGATACCGACACTGGATAGCGCCACCGCATTGGCCAGGTCGTCCTTGCCCACCAGTTCCGGCGTCAGCGCGCTCCAGGCCGGCATCATCAGTGCCGTGCCGATGCCCAGCGCCAGGGTCAGCACCAGCAGCAGGGTGACGTTCATCAGCCCGAGCAGGGTCAGGGCCGCCAGCACCACGGCCACCGCGGACATCCACAGTTGTACCAGCAACAGGTAGCGGCGCTTGTCGACGATATCCGCAGCCGCACCGGCCGGCAGGGCAAGGAAGAACATCGGTAGCGAGCCGGCTACCTGGATCAGGGCCACATGCAACGGGCTGGCCGACAGCGTGGTCATCAGCCAGCCGGCGCCCACCTCGTGCATCCAGGTGCCGATGTTGGAGGCGATGGTGGCAATCCACAGCATGCGGAAGGTGGTGTTGCGCAATGGGCTCCAGGCGCCTGAAGGGGACGTGCTCATGTCAGAAGCTGCCTTTGAGGGGGTATTCGATGATCAGGTAGATCCGGTCGATATCATCGCCGGCCTGGGCCTGGTTGGCGCGGTGGCTGACGTGGGAAAACGCCAGGCTCAGGTCCTTGGCTGCGCCCGACTGCACCACGTATTTCAGGTCGATGTCGCGCTCCCAGTGCTTGCCGCCGTCGCCGTACTGGCCCACATAGGCGCCGCCCGCCGGGGCATGGCTGCCGTCGATGCCACGGCCGCTGACGTAGCGGCCCATCAGGCTCAGGCCGGGGGCGCCGAGGGTGGCGAAGTTGAGGTCGTAGCGCAGTTGCCACGAGCGCTCGCCGGGGCCGTTGAAGTCGGCGTACTTGATCGAGTTGGCCAGGTAGATGGAGTCGCCGCCGACGAAGTCGAACGGGGTGTCGCCCTCGACCTTCTGGTAGGCCAGGCTCAGCGCCTGGGCGCCGAAGCTGTACCTGGCCAGCAGGCTGTAGGCGAGGGTATCGATTGCCCCGGCACTGGCATTGCCGGTGTCGCGCGTCTTGTACAGGTTGCCGTCCAGGCGCCAGTTGCCCTCGGCCAGGTTCAGGTTGAGGTAGGCCTGGCGCCAGGTATCCTCCAGCTGGCCAGCGTACAGCGCGCCACCGAATGGCCCGTCGGGAGCGAACGCGGCACCGGCCAGGCTGATGGCACGCTTGTCGGTGGTGGCGCCGTAGCCGCTGAAATCATCATGGCTGGAGCTGTTGTCCTGGTTGTTGAAGGCAGTGAAGCGCCCGGCCTGCAGGCGCCAGTCGGGCAGGTCGGTGTTGTCCAGGAACCAGCCGGTGGCGTACTCCGGGTGCAGGCGTTTGTCGCTGGTGTCGAACACCGGGGTTTCCACGGTCATTTCGCCGTAGCGTAGTTGGGTGTTGCCCAGGCGCAGCTTGAGTGCGGCGCCGGCGCTTGAGTAGTCGGACTCGGAGCGGCCATCGCTGTCGCGCGGCAGCAGACCAGTGCCGGCATGGCCGCGGCCGCCGTCGAGCTTGAGGCCGAGAAAACCGTGGGCATCGATACCGGCACCGAGCGTGCCCTCGGTGAAGCCGGAGCGGATCTCGCCAATGAAACCCTGGGCCCATTCCTGGCGGTAGTTCTGGCCGCTACCGGACGGTGAGCGGAAGTCGCTGTGCAGGAAATAATTGCGGCTGAGCAGTGACCAGCCGGGTTCGTCAGCCTGGCTGAGCGCCGGGTACAGGGCGAGGGTGGCGAGCAGGGCGCGGCCTGGTCCGTGGGTGGCGCGGATCATGGGGGCTCCAGGGGGGATGATCCGGGATTGTGGATGAAGGATAGGCAAGGGGGCTTGTATGTGTGTGCTCTGGCTGGTTTGCCTGTTCCGGCCTCTTCGCGGGTAAACCCGCTCCCACAGGTACTGCACAAGCCTTGGAGCTAGTGGCCTTGGAGCTAGTGGTGACCCTGTGGGAGCGGGTTTACCCGCGAAGAGGCCGGCACAGGCGGCAACCGGCTCAAGCCATGTCGCTGATCGCAAACTCCTCGGCCAGATGATCGATCAGCGCCCGCACCGACGGCAGCAAGCCCCGCCGCGACGGGAAGATTGCGTGCACGATGCCGCAACGCGGGTGCCAGTCCGGCAACAACTCCACCAGCCGTCCCGCCGCCAGGTCCTCACGCACCGCCACCCGCGGCAGGTGCGCAATACCCACCCCCGCCACCACGAAATGGCGCAGGGCAAACAGGTCGTCCGTCACCATGCGCGGTGTATGCGGGATGACGATGCTGCGGCTGCTGTCCTCACCCTGGAACAGCTCCCACTGGTATTCGCGCTGGGCACTGCCCCAATGCACGCTGGGCAGCGTGCCGAGCAGCTGTGGGTCAAACCCCTTGGGCAGTTGCTCCAGATACTGCGGCTGGCCGACCAGGCACTGGGTACTGTTGCTCAGTACCTTCATCACCATGTCGGTGTTCTCCAGCGGCGGAAAGCGCACCCGCAGGGCGATGTCGAAACCCTCGTGCAGCAGGTCGACGCGGCGGTTGGTGCTCTCGATGAACAGCTCCACCTGCGGGTACTTGAGCATGTAGCGGGTCAGCATCGGCCCGACCCAGGAATTGAGCAGGGTAGTCGGACAACTGATACGCACCAGGCCGCGCGGCTCGCTGCGGTTGCGCTCGATGATCTCTGCCGCACCCTCGGCTTCCACGCGCATGGCCAGGCAGCGGTTGTAGTAGGCCTGGCCGATCTCGGTGAGCGAGCAGTGACGACTGGTGCGATGCAGCAGACGCACGCCCAGGCGGTCTTCGAGGTCGGCGATGCGCCGGCTGAGCTTCGATTTGGGCATGTCCAGCGCCCGGCCAGCCGGGGCGAAGCCACCGTGCTCGACTACCTGGGTGAAGTAGTAGAGGGAGTTGAGGTCTTCCAATGATCGGTCTCCAGGTACTTGGTTGCCTGTGCCGGCCCTTTCGCGGCTAAAGCCGCTCCCACAGGTACTGCACAGGGCTCAAGCCCGGCGCCATCCCTGTGGGAGCGGCTTTAGCCGCGAAGAGGCCGGCACAGCCCCTGCAAATCTATCGTTCATAAATCAGAACGCTAAAGCCAAATTCTGTTATCTACCGCCACAAAGGTGATGATTTTAATCTGTGCCCATCAACGCGAAACACCCCCGAATGCTGAAAAATTCATAACCCTCAGGAGCACAGACCATGAGCAAATTCACCTACAACCGCCTGAACAAAGACGATGCCGCTGTCCTGCTGGTCGACCACCAGGCTGGCCTGCTGTCCCTGGTCCGTGACATCGAGCCGGACAAGTTCAAGAACAACGTGCTGGCCCTGGCCGACCTGGCCAAGTTCTTCAACCTGCCGACCATCCTCACCACCAGCTTCGAACAAGGCCCCAACGGCCCGCTGGTACCAGAGCTGAAGGCCCTGTTCCCGGACGCCCCGTACATCGCCCGCCCAGGCCAGATCAACGCCTGGGACAACGAAGACTTCGTCAAGGCGGTGAAGGCCACTGGCAAGAAGCAGCTGATCATTGCCGGTGTAGTGACTGAGGTCTGTGTAGCGTTCCCGGCACTGTCGGCCCTGGAAGAAGAGTTCGAAGTGTTCGTGGTGACCGATGCTTCCGGCACCTTCAACGAAATGACCCGCGATGCTGCCCATGACCGCATGAGCCGCGCTGGCGCGCAAATGATGACCTGGTTCGGCGTGGCCTGTGAGTTGCACCGCGACTGGCGCAACGACATCGAAGGGCTGGCGGCGCTGTGCTCCAACCACATTCCGGATTATCGCAATCTGATTACCAGCTACAACGCGCTGACTGCGGGTAAGTAACAGCCCGTTAGTTGAATGCAAAAAGGCCGGCTTCCTCTGCAGGAAACCGGCCTTTTTGTTGCACTTTGTTCCAGCCGTTGACCTGTATGGAGGGCGTTGTTAGCGTTTCACCCGAGTGCGAAGCCAGTTGTCATTCAGCGGCAGTAACTGGATCAGGAACCCCACCGATGGCTGAATCATCAGTGTAGGGTGAGACCTCCACACCCCGGCTTGAGGGTGTGTATATGAATATCAAGCATCAGATGGGGCCACTGGAAACAGTGGCCCTTTTCCGTGACTGGTACTGACATTCCCTTCAACACACCCCCTGTGGGAGCGGGTTCACCCGCGAAGAGGCCAGCAAAGACAACATCAATTCATGGGCTGCGACTCAATCCCATCCAGCAATGCCTCAACCAATCCTTCTGCCATTTCGAGCGCATTCAGGTTGCTCCAGAACAGGCTCTTGCCGGTTTCATCCAGGTGTTCCAGGGCTTTGTAGCCACAGTCGTAGGCGCCGCGCAGGTACTGGGCGACATGCACCAGGGCGTCGTGGGCAGAGACGCCCGGGTTTACTGTGAACAAAGGTGGATGGCCGGCATCGCAGCGGCTGAAAGCGCGCTCTTTGGTGTCGGGAAGAGGTGGATTGGGGACAATTTTTTTCATAGCCAAACTCCGATAGAGGTTGGCCGGCACCATCCGTTTCCACGCGAAGGGTGGCGGCTGCACGCGGGGTGGAAAGCCAGGCTATCGGAACCCCGGCAGGCCATTCGGCCTCCCGCGCGCAGCTGCCATGACAACAGCTATTCCGATTTACCTGCCGGGTTTCCACACCCGATCGCTGAACCGACAGCGACCCGGCAAGCCTAGAGAGCAGGCTTTCCCCGGACAATCAGACGGGCTTCGACAAGGTGCGTAGGATAATTCGTCAGATGGTGTGGCTGAGTAGGAAATGGCTCGCAACGAAGTAGGATGCTGCTGATATTTTTGTGCACTGGGTCCGCTGCGCGGCCCTTCGCGGGCACGCCCGCTCCCACAGGAAGAGCGCAAGCCTGGCAAGCGGTGCAGTACGTGTGGGAGCGGGCGTGCCCGCGAAGGGCCGCGCAGCGGACCCAGACAATCTCAAGCCAAAAATACAAAAGAGGGCCTGAGCCCTCTTCCTGAATCGATGCGCCAACCCTCAATCCGCATCCGAATCAAACAACCGCTCCAACTCCGCCCGGGCCTCCTTGGCCGTCTGCATCACCTTGGCCCGGTCATCACGCACCTGCCCCTGGGCCACCAGCACCTCTTCGTCATGCTGGGTAAACCGTGCAATCCGGTCCGCCGCCTGCGCGTCGCTCAACCCCAACCCCACCAATGCCCGGCGGGTCATCTCCAGGCTGGAGTAGAACGTCTCGCGAATCGGCTCGGCGCCGACATCCGCCAACTTGTGCACATGCTGGCGGTTACGTGCGCGGGCCAGCACTTTCAGGTGTGGGTACAGGCGTTTCACCCGTTCCGCGGTGTGAATGGCAGCTTCCGGGTCATCGATGGTAATGATGAAGTATTCCGCCTCGCCCACCTTGGCCGCATGCAGCACTTCCGGGCGCAGCGGGTCGCCGTAGAACACGGGGACCTGTTCGAACATACGGGTCATCTCGATGGTGTCCACCGAGGTTTCCAGGGCAATGAACGGAATCTTCTGTGCCCGCAGGATGCGTGCGACGATCTGGCCCATGCGGCCCATGCCGACGATCACCACCCGAGGCGTGTCAGTCTGGATCTGCTTGTAATGCTCCGGCACTTCACGCACCGGTTGCGGGCGCTTGAGGGCGTGGGCGCAGCCAATCATCAGCAGCGGGGTAATGGCCATCGACAGGGTGATGGTCATCAGCAGCAGGTCGTAGGTCTGGGTGTCGAACAGGCCCTGGTCCTTGCCCAGCTTGAACACCACGAAGGCGAATTCGCCACCGGCAGCCAGCACCATGCCCAGGCGCAGTGCGCTGGCACTGTTCAAGCCACCGGCCAGGCGCCCGACGCCGATCAGCAGTACCAGCTTCACGGCCACCAGCAGCAGGGTCAGGCCCAGCAGCACCAAAGGCATTTCCAGCAGCAGGCGCAGGTTGGCGCCCATGCCGACGCTGATGAAGAACAGCCCCAGCAGCAGGCCCTTGAACGGTTCGATCTGCGATTCCAGCTCGTGGCGGTATTCCGAGTCGGCCAGCAGCAGGCCGGCGAGGAACGCACCCAGGGCCATGGATATACCGGCTTCTTCCATCAACCAGGCGGTGCCAATCACCACCAGCAGGGCGGTGGCGGTGGACACTTCCGGCAAGCCGGTGCGGGCCACGGTGCGGAACACCGGGCGCAGCAGGTAGCGGCCACCGACGATGACCACGGCGATGCTGGCGAACACCTTCAGGCCATGCTCCAGGCTGTCGCCGTGGCTGGTGTCCGGGCCACTGGCGGCCAGCAGCGGCACCAGGGCGATCAGCGGGATGGCGGCGATGTCCTGGAACAGCAGGATGGCGAACGCCAGGCGGCCATGCGGGGCGTTCAGCTGCTTGCTCTCGGCCAAGCTCTGCAGGCCAAGGGCAGTGGACGACAGCGCCAGGCCCAGACCGAGCACGATGGCCGCCGGTAGTGTCTGGCTGAAGCCGAACAGGGCGATGGCGCCGATCAGCGCACCGGTCAGCAGCACCTGGGCGGTGCCGACGCCGAACACGGACTTGCGCATCAGCCACAGCCGCTTGGGCGACAGCTCCAGGCCAATGATGAACAGCAGCAGGACCACGCCCAGCTCGGAAATGTGCGCCACGCTTTCGGTGTCGCGGATCAGGCCCAGCGCCTGCGGGCCGATGATCACACCGGCAAGCAGGTAGCCGAGCACGGCCCCCAGTTGCAGGCGCTTGGCCAGGGGGACGGCGAGGACAGCGGCAAGCAGGAAGATCACCGCGGTTTGCAGAAGGCTGCCTTCGTGTGGCATGGGCTCGTACTCCATGAGCTGCCGGGGCAGCGTCAGATCAGTTTGGCGGACAATTCTGGTGAATGTGGGGGTGCCAGACAATCTGCTGCGAGGAAGACACATTGTCCTGAATCAGGTGACAGTCGTGCTGGCTCTTCGCGGGTGAACCCGCTCCCACAGGTACAGCGGTGTCTTCAAGCCTGCCCAACACCTGTGGGAGCGGGTTCACCCGCGAAGAGGCCGGCACAGGAAATCTGCATACTCAACTGCCACCAAACTGCGCCCGATACTGCGCCGGCGTCATGCCAATCCGCTCGCAGAACACCTTTCTCATGTGCCGGTCACTGCCAAACCCGCACTGCGCCGCCACCACCTTCAACGGAAGGTCGCTGCCTTCCAGCAGCTTGCGCGCCCTGTCGATCCGTGCATTCTGCACGTACTGCAGCGGCGTGATCCCCACCTCGCGCTGAAAGGTACGGGCAAAGTTGCGCCCGCTCATGGCCACCAGGTCGGCCATCTTCTGCACGGTGAAGGCTTGCTCGATATGGTCGACGATGTACGCCTGCACCCGGGCAATCGGCGAATCGTCCCTCGGTATAGCCGCCAGCAGTGGCCCGTAAGGTGTTTGCCCGCCCTGGCGATGGCGGGCGACCAGCAACACCTTGGCCACTTCCAGGGCCAGCGCCTTGCCGTGATCCTCGGCCACCACCGCCAGTGCCAGGTCGATGCCAGCGGTGATGCCGCCCGAGGTAATCAGGCAGCGATCGATCACGTAGATCTGCTCGGTCTCGACCTTGGCCTCGGGGAACGCCTGTGTCAGGCGTTCCAGGTAGTTCCAGTGGGTGGTGCAGCGATAGCCATCCAGCAGCCCGGCCCTGCCCAGCAGGAATACCCCGGTGCAGATGGCGCCGAAGCGTCTGGCCCGGCGCACGGCCTGGGGCAGCCAGCGCTCGATGCCTGGCAGGGTGATGTCATAGGCCCCTGGGCCGCCTGGCACCAGCAACAGGTCGACGGCCTCCGGCAAGTCCTCCAGGCGCAGGTCGGCTACCACTTTCAGTCCGCATGAGCCGCGCACCGCCGTTTGCCCCTCGGCCAAGGTCAGCAACCGGTATTGCCGCTCGGCAGGCAAGAACCGGTTGGCGATGGCGAAGGCATCCATGGGGCCGGTGACATCCAGTAGCAGCACATCATTGAACAGCACCATGGCCACGGTGCGGTGGGCGGATTTTTCCTGCATGGCTCTTTTGCCTTGAATGCCGGCCGCCATTAGCGGCCTGAAGCTGAATACGAAACGCATCTTAAGGTATCGGCAAAACGGCCAGGGCCAGCAGTGCACAATTCACAACTATTCAGGTTTGGCTCAGGACTTTGTCATGTGCCGGGGGCGAGACTTTCTGCATTGAACAGGAGAGTCGCCATGCACCCCGGGAAGCCCCAAGCGCCGCAGCAAACCGTCGGCGCACTGACGCCTGCGCGGTTGCGCCGGGCCAAGGAACTGATGCTGCACAGCTCGTTGTCAATCATCGAAATCGCCGGGGTATGCAACCTCACCCGTAGTCACTTCTCCCGTGCGTTCAAGGTCAACACTGGCCTATCGCCCCAGGCCTGGCGCCTGCTGGCGCGCATGGAAAAGGCCAAGCGCCTGCTTGCCACCGAGGCGCCGATCACCCACGTGAGCCTGGAATGCGGCTTCTGCGATCAGGCCCATTTCACCCGTGCCTTCAGCCGCCTGGTCGGCCAGCCGCCCAAGGCCTGGCGTCAGGCGCAGGTCCACCCTTAAGCCGAACCTATCCGCCGGTATAGCCCCTTGTAGACAGTGCCGGCCCGTTTTCCCAACCCAAGGAGTCACCCCGATGAGCCAACCCGATTACAAGCGCCTGAACAAAGACGACGCAGTGGTGCTGCTGGTCGACCACCAGACCGGCCTGATCTCGCTGGTGCAGGACTTCTCGCCCAACGAGTTCAAGAACAACGTGCTGGCCCTGGGCGATCTGGCCAAGTTCTTCGGCCTGCCGACCATCCTCACCACCAGCTTCGAGCAAGGCCCGAACGGCCCGCTGGTGCCCGAGCTGAAAGAGATGTTCCCGGATGCGCCTTACATTGCCCGCCCTGGCCAGATCAACGCCTGGGACAACGAAGACTTCGTCAAGGCGATCAAGGCCACTGGCCGCAAGCAGCTGATCATCGCCGGCGTGGTGACCGATGTGTGCGTGGCGTTCCCGACCCTGTCGGCGCTGGCAGAAGGTTTTGAAGTGTTCGTGGTGACCGATGCTTCGGGCACCTTCAACGAAACCGTGCAGCAGGCGGCCTGGGTGCGCATGACCCAGGCGGGTGCACAGATGATGAACTGGTTCTCGGTGGCCTGTGAGCTGCACCGCGACTGGCGCAACGACATCGAAGGGCTGGGTAACCTGCTGTCGCAGCGCATTCCCAACTACCGCAACCTGATGAACAGCTATGCGGCCTTGAGCGCCCGTTGATGTGAACCTGTACCGGCCTCTTCGCGGGCACGCCCGCTCCCACAGGAACCGTGCAGTTTTCAGGCTGTGCACTCTCCCTGTGGGAGCGGGTTCACCCGCGAAAGGGCCGGTACAGGCTCAGGAAGGATTCACAGGCAGCGTAAAGCGAATCCGGCACCCGCCCAGCTCCGACACCAGCGCCTGCAACTCCCCTCCATGGGCCTGCACCACCGAGCTGCAGATTGCCAAACCCATCCCCATGCCGCCGATCTTGGTGGTATGAAACGCATCGAACACCCGCTCACGCTCATCCGCAGCTATCCCCGGCCCGTTGTCGTCCACGCAGACCTCCACATCATCCCCGACCACCGCCAACGCAATGCGCAGCACCCCATCGCTGCGATACCCCGCCAGCGCCTCCAGGCCATTGGTAATCAGGTTGAACACCAACTGCTGCAACTGCACCGGGTCGGCCATCACGCTCACCCCTGCCTGCAACCGCGTCTGCACTTCCACCGTGCCCTTGGCGGCATCGGCCGAGGTCAGGCGCACCACTTCGCGGACCAGTTCGTCCAGCTTCACCGCCTTGAGTTGCATTGGTGACTGCTTGGCCAGTGAGCGCAGCGCACGCACGATGTTGGCGGCCCGTTCGCTGTCGTTGCGGATGTCCTCCAGACCGGCAATCGCCTCTTCCAGGTCGGGCTTGGCGCGCTTCAGCCAGCGCAGGCTGGCAGCGGCGTTGGAAGCGATGCCCAGCAGCGGCTGGCTGATCTCGTGTGCGATGGACGCCGACAGCTCGTTCATCACCTGCAGTTGCGCGGCGCGCGCCAACTCCGCACGGGAGCGGCGCAACTCGGCCTCCATCTGGGCGCGGGTCTGGTTGTCTTCGGCCAGGCGCGTGTAGAACTTGGCAGTCTGCAGCGACACTGCCGCCTGCGAGGCGAGAATTTCCAGCATGGCCAGGCGCTGGCCACCGAACAGGTTCGGCACCAGGCGGTTTTCCAGGTACACCAGGCCGATCAGCACGCCCTGGATCACCAGCGGCAGGCATAGCACCGAACGGGCGTTGCGCGCCTGCAGCTGCTCGCGGAAGGCCTCGGGGCAATCGCGCTGGGCATCATTGAGCACCAGCGGCTTCTTGGTGCGCATGGTGGCGTTGACGATCGACAGCGGCGCCTGGGTCATGAACTTCTGGCAGTCGTCCATGCTTACGTGCAGCCCGCCGTCGTCGATGTGGGCGAGGGCAGCCATCTGGAATTCGGCGCCGCTGACGATCAACAGCGCACCATGATCGGCGCCGGAGTGCTGGGTCAGGTGGCCCATCAGGGTTTCGATCAGGCCTTCAAGCAGCACTTCCTCGGACAGTGCCCGTGCTGCTTCGATGCCGACTTCCAGGTCTAGCTTGGCCTGGTGGGTGGCGCGGTAGGTTTCCTGGATCGGCTGGGTGCGCAGGAACGGGTGCAAAGCCTCCAGCTGGTGCACCTTGCCGGTCGCGCCCCAGATATGGAAACAGTCACGGGCAATACGCAGGTGCAGGTTGGCGCCGGAGATCAGGCCGCTGGGGATGCACACCTCGGCCAGCTGTTCGTGGGCCAGCGCCTGCTCGTGGATGAAACCGGCGGCGGTGGCGGCGATCTGTGCCTGGTCGAAGCAGCGGATGGCGGCCAGGCCGTCGCCCTCGAGCTTGGCGATCACGCCTTCGATCAGCAACAGCTTGTTGCGGAAGGTGGCCGGGTTGAAGCTGGCCCAGCGGTCGAAGCGCTCGCGCAGGGCCTGCAGCTCGCGCAGCTTGTCGGCCAGGCTGCCAGCGGCCTCGGGGCTGCCCAGGGCCAGGCCGCGGAACAGGTGATAGTCGGCCAGGTTGATGTGCGCCGGTGCCGCCCAGGTGTTGTCTCCGGCCAGTGCCAGGTTGCGCATGGCCTGCGGGATATTGCCCAGATAGAAGGCGCTCATGCCGGCCAGCAGGTACTGGAAGAACCGCGTGGTGGGCGATTTCGAGACTGCGCCCGCGGCCGGGCAGGGCGTGCCGCTCAAGTTGGCGATGAATGCTTGCTGGGCCTGCAGGATCTGCTCGATATCGCGGTAGCCATGGCGGCGTACGGTGGCCAGGCCTTGCGCCACTTCCTCGACCACGTCCGGCAGGCAGCGGCCCATGAACAGCGAGTCGGAAACCAGGTGGTTGCAGGCATAGCAGCTCATCGCCAGGTCGCCGCTCAGGCGCACCGAGTCGACCGCGTCCAGCGCGGTGCGGCGGGCGAACTCCATGGGCGAGGTCCAGGCGCTGACCTGGTCCAGGGCCAGTAGCGCGCTGGTCAGGTCAGCCTCGAAACCGTGCCGCTCGATCAGCTTGAGCGCGGCCAGGCAACAGGCATGGCCGTCATGGTAGGCGCCGAAATGCTCGGCAATCATCACCCCGTACCAGGCCATGCCGTAGGTGCTGCCCGGGGCAACGCCGTGCAGCAGCGACAGCTCCATGAGCTTGGCCAGGTGCAGGAAGCAGATGTCGTCCTTTACGAAAAACGATGACGACAGGGTGGCCAGCAGGCTGATCGCAACCGTCACTTCCTCCGAATCGGTGCACGGCAGCGACTCCAGGCAGTGCCGGCCTTTCTGTTCGACCAGCGCCTGTACCCGGGCATGACTGGCTTCGATCTGTTGCCAGTCGCCCCCCCGCACCGGGCTTGTACCCAGCAAGTCCAGGCCGGAGAGGGCGCTGTCGATGGCCGCCTGATAGTCGCCGCGCAAGGTGTACAGCAGAGCCTGCAGCCGGCACACCCGCGCCTGGTCCAGCGCCGAGCGTGCGCGCTGGCGGCATTCAGTGATGCGGGCCTCGGCCGCGATCATTCGCGACAGTTGCATGTCGCACTCCGTCGCCATGCAGGCGATGGCAAAGCCATGCGTGGCGCGGCTTTCCAACGTGGCGCCGTGGTGCAGCAACTGCTCGGCCGTATGCAGGTAGCCAGCGGCCTGCTCGAAGGCGCCGTCGTCGCGGGCGCGTGATGCTGCTTCGCGTAAAAGCTGCAGGAACGCTTCGCAGTCGTCCGCTGCAAACCCGTATGGGCTGGCGCGTTGCAGCTGGTTGGCGAGCTCGAACAGCACCTCGTGCAAGTCATCTCGCCAGGCGTGGCGCATGGACAGGGCAATATGTGCATGCAGCGAGGCACGCTCGTGCTCGGGCGTGAGAGCGTACGCGGCCTCCATCACCCGCTCGTGGGCGAAGCCCAGGCCGTTCTGGCCCGTTTGCAGGAAACCCGCGCCAATCAAGGCTTTCAACGGTTCGCCGGGCACTTTGGCGAGGACTTGGTGAAGCAGGCGTTCATCGCAACGGCTGCCCGCAGCGCCAGCCACCCGCAGCAGGTCGCGCTGCGGTGCCGGCAGGCGCGCCAGGCGGTGGATCAGCAGGTCGGCGACATTGTCGGAATAGCGATGGCGGGCCACGGCCTGCAGGCACCATGACCAGCGCATGGCCTGGGTGTCGAAGGTGAACAGCTGGTCCTCCACCATGGCCCGGAGGATCTGATTGATGAAGAACGGGTTGCCCGCCGTCTTGCCGTGCACCAGTTCGGCCACCTGAAATGCGTCCTCGGGGCCGACGTGGTAGCGCTCGCCGATCAGCTCGGTTACCGCCCCAACGCCCAGGGGCTGCAGGTTCAGTGTGGTGCTGCGCACCGTTGCTGGTAGGGCAAGGGGTGTACTGCCGGCTGGCGCATCATTGCGCCGGGCGAAGATCAGCAACAGGTTGCCGGGTGCGTGAGCGAGCAGTTGCGCCAGCAGCTGCTGGCTGGCGTCGTCGGCCCACTGCAGGTCATCGAAGAACAGCACCAGCGGCTGGCCGGGGCGGCTGAACACCTGCAGGAATTCGACGATCGCGCGCTGCTCCTTCTGCAGTGCCAGGCGCGTGGGCTTGGCCGGCAGATCGGGCAGGGGGCCGAGGATCAGGTGCAGGTCTGGCGCCAGCTTGCCGAGCAGTCGGCCATGGCCTTTGATGCGGCGCAGGATCTCGCGGCGCAGGGTGTCGAGGTCCTGGCTGTTCTTGGCCAGCAACTGGGTGGTCAGCGCGCCGAGAATTTCGACCCAGGGCGCGTAGGACACGGACTGGGCAACGCTGTTGCACTTGCCGATGGCCCAGTAGCCTTTGGCGTTGGCCTTGAGAGCTGCCTCGACCAGGCTCGACTTGCCCATGCCGGCGGCGCCGTTGATGAACAGGGCATGTGGATTGCTGTCGCGGCGCAGGGCCTTGAGCAGCATGGCAATGGCTTTCTGTTCGGCGCAGCGGCCATACAGGCGTGCACGGCTGGGCGTGACCGGGTCGGCACAGCCTGGTTCGAAGGCCTCCATGGTCTTGCTGGCATCCCACTGCCGCTGGCAGTGGGCCAGGTCCACCGCCAGGGCGCGGGCACTCTGGTAGCGGGCGTCCGGCTCTTTGGCCAAGGCCTTGGCCAGGATTCGGCTGAGGGGTTGCGGCACATTGCTGTCCACTTCGCAGGCCGCCCGCGGCTGCACGCCGGCGTGCAGCTGGCGCCAGTGTTGGGTGTCGCGCCCGGCCAGCGGCAGTTCGCCCAGCAGTAGCTGGTAGAGGATCGCGCCCAGGGCATAGATGTCGCTGCGTCGGTCGCTGCTGCTGCCGTGCGGGCAGACCTGTTCCGGCGCCAGGTACGCCCAGTTGCCGAGCGGGGTGCCCTGTTCGCTGATCAGCTCCGCCGGGTCGGCGCGAAAGCAGCCCAGCCGCACTCGCTGATTGGCGTGCAGACACACATGCTCGGGCTGCAGCGCGCCGTGCAGTACATTGCGTTCGTGCGCCTGGGCCAAGGCATTGGCCGCGTTCACCGCGATCTCGAGAAACGGCGCCAGGGCCGTCGGGCCTTCAGCGATCAGGTCAGCGAGGGAGCGGTCGGCCGGGTACACCAGCAGCGGGCCTTCGGCCGAACGTACGAACGCCGAGGGGATCACCGCCCACTGCGGGTCCAGTTGCAGGCGGTAGTCACGCTCCAGGCGCTGGCAGGCGGCTGGGGCCTCGCGCGGGGCGCGTACGGCTATCCAGGCCTGGTGGGTGGCAGGGTCTTGAAGACGGAAGTAGCTGAGCTCACCTTCCTGGCCGAGCGCGCTGATATCGCACCGGTTCAGCCAGCCCTCATCCACCGACTGGTCGTAATCGATGGGCCTGTGGGCAAGGCGTTCATCGAGCATAAAGCACCCCCTGCTAGCGACATCATGAAGCGCGAGTATACGCAGCCGGCCCAGTACGGATGCGGGCTGCAGCCGGCCTGGCAGGAACGGGCACGCTGTTGTCCGTTATCGTCCCCTGGGGGCTGGCGGGCTTTTGTATAGTCCTCAAGCCAACCTATCCCTCGGGATAATTGTCTGAATGCGTACGCAGGCCTAGGCTGGCGGGGCTGCGAATACGCCTGTGCCCGCGCGAGGAAGCCATGATCCGAATCGGTAATGCCCAGGTGTCGCTGGAGCGGCGCGAAGCCTTTGTTGACGGCAAACCGGTCCTGTTGGGCGGGCGTGCCTTCGAGGTGCTGGCCACGCTGATCAGGGCCAATGGCCGGGTGGTCGGCAAGGAGGAATTCTTCAGCCAGGTATGGGCCGGCACGGTGGTCGAGGACAACAACTTGCAGGTGCAGGTGTCTTTGCTGCGCAAGGCCTTTGGCGACCGCGGCCTGATCCAGACCGTGCCGCGCCGGGGCTACCGCCTGGCCGCCGAGATCAGCCTCGAAGTACCTGGCAAGGCGCTGGACAAGTCGCCGTTGTGCGCTGTGGCCGACACTGTCGAGCTGTTCGATGAGCGCTTGAACGTGCCGGTGCTGGTGGTGGATGACGACCCGTCGGTGCGCACGGCGTTGGGCCGTCTGCTGCGCTCGCAGGACATCCCGCATCATTTGTTCGCCAGTGCCGAGGCACTGTTCGAGGCCCGCCTGGAAACCCCCTATGCCTGCCTGTTGCTGGACATGCACCTGCCCGATACCAGCGGCCTGGAGGTGCAGGACGCGCTGCGCCGGCTGGCGCTGCCCTGGCCGATCGTGTTCATGACCGGCTTCGGTACCATCCCGATGACCGTCCAGGCCATGCGCGCCGGGGCCGTGGAGTTCCTGACCAAGCCGTTCGACGAAGACCAGCTGCTGACACTGTTGCAGGCGGTGCGCACACGTGCCGTGGCCGAAGGGCGCAAGTGGCGCCATGCGCGGCAGGTCGAGGAAAAATACCAGCGCCTGACCCAGCGCGAGCGCCAGGTGTTCTCGTTGGTGGTCGGCGGCCTGTCGCACAAGCAGATCGCCAGGCAGATCGGCACCAGCGAGGTGACGACCAAGGTGCACAAGAAGAACATCATGAACAAGATGCAGTCCCGTTCACTGCTGGAGCTGGTGGCCATGCACAACGTCATCGGGTTGCAGCCTGAGGGCCTGGGCGGCGCATGAGCAGAGCGGTGTGCATCGTCGACGACGATGCGTCGGTGCGCAAAAGCCTGGCCAACCTGCTGCGTTCGGCAGGGCTCGAGACTTTGTCGTTCGCTGCGGGGGACCTGTTCCTGGCCTCGGCATTGGCACGGCAGGCGGGGTGTGTGCTGCTCGATCTGAAGATGCCTGGGATGAGCGGGCTGGCGGTGCAACGCGAGCTGGCCCGGCTGGGGTGGGGTTTGCCGGTGATCTGCATGTCGGCGCATTGGGATGAAGGGGCGGTGCGGGCGGCGATGGCGCTTGGGGCACTGGTGTGCCTGGGCAAGCCATTTTCCGAAGAGGTGCTGCTGAAGGTGGTTGAGGATGCTTTGGTGGGTAGCCAGTGAAGCCTGTAGCGGCCCTTTCGCGGGTGAACCCGCTCCCACAGGTACTGCGCTGGTCTCAAGAACTGTGCAGTACCTGTGGGAGCGGGCAAGCCCGCGAAGAGGCCGATAGCTTCAACCGCCATCTCAGCACACTTGCGCAATCAATATGCTTGTAGCGAGGTAATGCTCGCCGCAATCTAACTGCTCCCTGGCCGGTACTGCAGCGCCTCGGCAAGATGCGCCCGGCCAATTGCCTGGCTACCCTCCAGATCCGCCAGCGTTCGCGCCACCTTCAGCAACCGGTGTGCCGCGCGCAACGACAGGGACAGCCGCTCACAGGCCCCCTCCAGCCAAGCCTGGTCCGCCGCCGCCAACCCACAATGGCGGCGCAATCCCTCAAGGTCGAGAAACGCATTCGCACACCCCTGCCGCCGCTGTTGCACTTCGCGCGCTTCGGCCACCTTGGCCGCGACATCGGCACTGGTCTCGCCGCAGGGCTGGTTGTTCAGCGTGGTGCTCTCCCGGGCCACGGTCAGGTGCAGGTCGATACGGTCCAGCAGCGGCCCGGACAGCTTGTTGCGATACCGCGCGATCTGCTCGGTGCTGCAGCGGCAGCGGCCGGTAGGGTCGCCCAGGTAGCCACAAGGGCAGGGGTTCATTGCCGCCACCAGTTGGAAACGTGCGGGGAAACGCACCTTGTCGCGGGCCCGGGCAATCACGATCTCGCCCGACTCCAACGGCTCACGCAACACTTCCAGCACCCGCCGCTCGAATTCCGGCAGTTCATCCAGGAACAGCACCCCATGGTGGGCGAGGGTGATTTCGCCCGGTTGCGGCCGGCTGCTGCCGCCGACCAGCGCCGGGCCGGAAGCGGAGTGGTGCGGATGGCGAAAGGGCCGCTGCGGCCAACTGCTCAGTGGCGTATGGCCGCTGACCGACTGGATCGCCGCCACTTCCAGTGCTTCGTGCTCGTCCAGCGGTGGCAGCAGCCCCGGCAGGCGGCTGGCGAGCAAGGTCTTGCCGGTACCGGGAGGCCCGGTGAACAGCAGGTTGTGCGCCCCGGCCGCCGCTAGCAGCAGTGCGCGCTTGGCTGCCAGTTGGCCCTGCACCTCGCTCAGGTCCGGGTACGGGCGTTGCTGCAGGATCAGCCCGTTGGCGGCATACGGCGGCAACGGCACCTGGCCGTTCAGATGGGCGACCAGCTCCAGCAGATGCCCCACCGCATACACCACCAGCCCGCCTGCCAGGCTGGCTTCCTCGGCGTTCTCCCGTGGCACCACCAGCGCCCGGCCGGCTTCGCGTGCCGCCAGTGCCGCGGGCAACACGCCCTGCACCGGGCGCAAGTTGCCAGACAGCGCCAGTTCACCCAGGCATTCGACTTCGGCAAGGGTGGCCGTTGGCACCTGGCCATCGGCGGCGAGAATGCCCAGGGCAATGGCCAGGTCATAGCGCCCGCCATCCTTGGGCAGGTCGGCGGGGGCGAGGTTCTGGGTGATGCGCCGCTGCGGGTAGTTCAGGCCTGAGTTGACGATGGCGCTGCGTACCCGGTCCTTGCTCTCTTTGACCGTGGTTTCCGGCAGGCCGACCAGGGTGAGATGGGGCAGGCCGTTGGCCAGGTGGGTTTCGACGCTGACGGCTGGTGCCTGCACGCCCACCTGGGCGCGGCTGTGGACGAGGGCTAGGGACATGGACGCTCCGTTGTCGCTGAACAGGGCCGCTTCCTGCGGCTTTGCAAGCATAGCGAGGGCGGCCCGGGTCGGCGCAAGAAGTGTGCGTCGTAGTTTTTCAGGCAGGGGTTGCCCCCTGCATTCTCACCCCGTTGGGTTCGTGCCTGCTGCACGCCCGAAGAACTCAGGCGCGGACATAAACCCAGGCGGTCAGGCCCGAAGCGAGGGTGACGGCCACGCGCTTGTAGTCGGCGACTTCATAGCGGTCCGCTGCCGCCAGCTCTTCTTCGCTGATCTGGAAGACCATGCCGGCCACGCTGTCGTCGGTCTGGCTGCTGGGGGTAACGATAGGGTGATGGGACTTGCCGCTGGCTGCCAGCACGGCCGGGTCGGTGATCTCGACCCAGTCCTGGCGGTAGCCCAGCATGCGGTCGGCCTGCCCGCTCAGTTCGCGGCCGAAGTTGGCCAGTTGCACGGCCTTGTCCTGCAGGGTGCCGTAGGAAAACAACAATACCGGGTAAGCGCTGGAGGGCTGCATTCACTCATCCTGTGGGGTCGGGTCAAGCCGGGCTTCCAGCTCGGCTACTTGTTTTTCCAGGGCCTCGAGGCGTGCACGGGTGCGCGCCAGTACGACCATCTGGCTGTCGAATTCTTCGCGGCTCACCAGGTCCAGCTTGCTGAAGGCACCTTGCATCAGCACCTTGAACTGGCTTTCCAGTTCGGCGCGGGGCTGGGCGGTATCACTGCTGAACAGGCGCGAGGCCTGGTCGCTCAGGGCGTCGAGAAGGGCTTTGGGCGCAAGCATGGGGCTGTCCACTGAAACTGAGAAATGGCCGGCAGTGTAGCACGGGCGACACTGGCACCAGATTGCACATTGTTCCCACAAATAGCATGCGCCCTCGCCACGCAGTTGCACATTTTTCGAGCAACGCGTCAGGTGGGTATGCACCGAAATTGTGCATGTTTTCCATGCTGGCGACTGGCCAATCCCGACCAAATCACATAACTCGCTGTTTTCCCGTGCGTTGGCAGAACTGGCAAGGTTTCTGCAATGACCCGTATGAGCCATGCACTGATGCAGTTCCTTGTGACCAGGCAGTGCGCACGCGGAGCCGGATGCCGACGACGCGTTACAAAGCCAAGCGCTGCGCTTAGACTTGAGACGGGTTTGTTTTCCTGGGGCAAGTCCACCAAATCGGGAGAGAGTTTCATGAAGCTAGTCACAGCCATCATCAAGCCGTTCAAGCTGGACGACGTGCGCGAGTCGCTGTCGGAAATCGGCGTGCAGGGCATCACCGTCACCGAAGTCAAAGGCTTCGGTCGGCAGAAGGGCCACACCGAGCTGTATCGCGGTGCTGAATACGTGGTCGATTTCCTGCCCAAGGTGAAGATCGATGTCGCCATCGATGACAAGGACCTTGATCGGGTAATCGAAGCCATCACCAAGGCAGCCAACACCGGCAAGATCGGTGACGGCAAGATTTTCGTGGTGAATCTGGAGCAGGCGATCCGTATCCGTACCGGCGAAACCGATACCGACGCGATCTAAGCAGCAACAAAGCCTCACCAAACCCAACGCCCCAGGAGAAAACAACATGACTCTGCGTAAGATCGCAGGGCTAGGAGCCCTATTGTCCCTCGTAATGCCCGGGCTTGCCCTGGCCGAGGAAGCTGCCCCAGCGCTGAACTCCGGCGACACCGCCTGGATGCTGACCGCAACGGCGCTGGTGCTGTTCATGACCATTCCGGGTCTGGCCCTGTTCTATGGCGGTATGGTGCGTTCCAAGAACGTGCTGTCGGTGATGATGCAGTGCTTTGCGATCACTGGCCTGATGAGCATTCTCTGGGTCATCTACGGCTACAGCATGGCCTTCGATACCACCGGTATGGAAAAGGGCGTGCTCAACTTCAATTCCTTCGTCGGTGGCTTCTCCAAGGCGTTCCTCAGCGGCGTCACGCCCTCGAACCTGACCTCGGCTGCCGCACTGTTCCCTGAAGCGGTATTCATCACCTTCCAGATGACCTTCGCCATCATCACCCCGGCATTGATCGTCGGTGCCTTCGCCGAGCGCATGAAGTTCTCCGCGATGCTGGTGTTCATGGGCATCTGGTTCACCCTGGTCTATGCGCCGATCGCGCACATGGTCTGGAGCGGTGACGGTGCGTTGATGTGGGACTGGGGTGTGCTGGACTTCGCCGGCGGCACTGTAGTGCACATCAACGCCGGTATCGCTGGCCTGGTCTGCTGCCTGGTGCTGGGCAAGCGCAAGGGCTACCCGACCACCCCGATGGCCCCGCACAATCTGGGCTACACCCTGATGGGCGCGGCCATGCTGTGGATCGGCTGGTTCGGCTTCAACGCAGGCTCTGCCGCTGCCGCCAACGGCACCGCCGGCATGGCCATGCTGGTGACCCAGATCGCCACTGCCGCCGCGGCCCTGGGCTGGATGTTCGCCGAGTGGGTCGGCCACGGCAAACCGAGCGCCCTGGGCATCGCCTCGGGTGTGGTCGCCGGCCTGGTCGCCATCACCCCGGCTGCCGGCACCGTGGGCCCGATGGGCGCCCTGGTGATCGGCCTGGTCTCGGGCGTGATCTGCTACTTCTGCGCCACCAGCCTCAAGCGCAAGCTGGGCTATGACGACTCGCTGGACGCCTTCGGCGTGCACGGTGTCGGCGGTATCATCGGTGCCATCCTCACCGGCGTGTTCGCGGCACCGGCCCTGGGTGGCTTTGGCGCGGTCACCGACATCGGTGCCCAGGTCTGGATCCAGGCCAAGGGCGTGATCTTCACCGTGGTCTACACCGCCATCGTCACCTACGTGATCCTCAAGGTGCTGGATCTGGTGATGGGCCTGCGGGTCAGCGAAGAAGAAGAGTCGGTCGGCCTCGACCTGGCTCAGCATAACGAGCGCGGCTACAACCTGTAACTGCGGCGCGGTAAAAACTTGCCCGGCTTGCCGGGCATTTTTTTTGCCAGATTTTTAGCATTTCCCGCACGGCAAACGGTTTATCCGACACGTTCGCGACGTAGGCAGAAAACTTACAAAACGCAGAGCATTCATGGTGCTTTGTTTTTTCCGCTGGCGCGCTAGAATGCGCGCCGAAGGGTGTTTGACGAGTAGTCCACACGCTTCGCCAGCCTTTGCTAGGCTTGCCAATAGCGTGTGGCCAGCAGGGGCTAAAGGATTTGTCAGGTCCTGCCAGGAGCAGGGCCTGCCGGGTGCCGCCTCCCATCAGGAGCGCTGACCCAAGGGCAGTGGCCTAACCCACGGCCAGTTGATTTTTCACTGGTGGCTGCCGGTCTACGGCTGCACTGGTCTATAACTAACCTGCTTTTCGCAAGTCATGAGGTAGAACATGAGCGACGACGATCTGGAAAATGATGACCTCGAAGTAGGCGACGAAGACGAGGGCGATGAAGGCCTCGAAGCGGCAGCCGACGATGGCGCCGAAGACGCTGGCGATGACGACAGCAGCCCGGCACCCGTTGCCAAGGGCAAATCCAAGGCGGCGGTCTCGGTAGACGAGATGCCGAGCATGGAAGCCAAGCAGAAGGAGCGTGACGCCCTGGCCAAGGCCATGGAAGAGTTCCTCGCTCGCGGTGGCAAGGTTCAGGAAGTCGAGGCCAACGTGGTCGCCGACCCGCCCAAGAAGCCGGACAACAAGTACGGCAGCCGCCCTATCTGAGTGGCTGATCCAAAAAAGCCCGCCGTCGCTGCGGGCTTTTTTGTGCCTGTGGGTTTTGTTTTGCCTGTGCCGGCCTCTTCGCGGGTAAACCCGCTCCCACAGGGACGGCGCAGGACCTGAGGGCAGTGGTGAACCTGTGGGAGCGGGTTTACCCGCGAATGGGCCGCGCAGCGGCCCCTGTCAGCGCCAGCGCGCGAGGATGTCGGGCAACTGCGACAGGCGCTGGATCTCGGCATCCGGCGCCTGCTCGCCTACCCAGGGCTTGCCCAGGGGGTTGAACCACACCGCCCGCAGCCCGGCACGCTGGGCACCGGCGATGTCATCGCCGGGGTGGTCGCCAATGTGCACCGCCGCGCTGGCCTCCACGTCACCGCGGCGCAGGGCTTCGAGGAACGGCGCCGGGTCCGGCTTGCCGATGCCGAGATCCTCGGCACACAGGGCAAAGCGGAAATAATCCGCCAGCCCCAGCCGGCTCACGTCGGCATTGCCGTTGGTGACCACGCCCAGGGTGTAGTGATGGCGCAGGATCTCCAGCACCGGCTGCACCTCCGGGAAAATCTCTACCTGGTGGCGGGCATGCAAGAACACTTCAAAGCCTTCATTGGCCAGTTCCTGCGCATGCTTTTCGCTGTAGCCGACTTCTTCCAGTGCATGGAACAGCACCCGTCGGCGCAGGGCGCTGATACGGTGCTTCAGGCCGGGTTCGGCTTGCACCAGGCGCTCGCGGATGGCGAACAGGTGCTCCACCGGCACGCCGCCAAGGATTGGGGCGTTGGCTTCGAGCCAGTCGCGCAGCACGACTTCCGCGCTGGCGATTACCGGCGCGGTATCCCACAGGGTGTCGTCGAGGTCGAAGGTGATCAGCTTGATGCTCATGAGTCTGTGCCTTTGCTGCGTTTGGCCCGAGGGTGGGCGCTGTCGTACACCGCGGCCAGGTGCTGGAAGTCCAGGTGGGTGTAGATCTGCGTGGTGCCGATGTCGGCATGGCCGAGCATCTCCTGCACCGCGCGCAGGTCCTGGGACGATTCCAGCACATGGCTGGCGAAGGAGTGGCGGAGCATGTGCGGGTGCAGGTGCTGGCCCAGCTCGCGCTCACCGGCTGCTTTCACCCGTTGTTGAACGGCCCGTGGGCTGATGCGGTTGCCCTGGCGGGTGATGAACACTGCGCGGTCGCGCGGGTTGCCGATGCCGCGCAGGCGGTACCAGGCCTGCAAGGCCTCGCGGGCCTTGCGGCCAACCGGTAGCACGCGGGCTTTGCCGCCCTTGCCCAGCACCTGCACCAGGCCGGCGGCGAGGTCGAGGTGATCGAGGTCGAGGTTGGTCAGCTCGGACAGGCGCAGGCCCGACGAATAGAACAGTTCGAGGATAGCCTGGTCGCGACGGGCGATGAAGTCATCGTCGACCCCGCCATCAAGCAGTTGCAGGGCGCGGTCGGTATCCAGCACCTTGGGCAGCCGGCGTTCGCCCTTGGGCGCACTCAGGCCGCTGGCCGGGTCGTGCTGGCACAGGCCTTCGCGGTTCAGGTAGCGGTACAGGCCGCGCACTGCCGACAGCAGCCGCGCCAGGCTGCGCGATGACTGGCCATGGTGGTGCTGGCGGGCGATCAGCTGGCGCAGCTGCTGAATCTGCAGCGCCTGCCAGCCGGCAATGCCGTGTTCCTTGCAGTAGGCGACGACCTTGTCCAGATCGCGACGGTAGCCCAGCAGGGTGTGCTCGGACACCTGGCGCTCATTGCGCAGGTGTGCGCAATAAGCCTCCAGCTGGCGTTCCATCAGCGTACCGGGCGCAGGGTCTGGGTAACGCGTGGCACAACGCGGCCAAGTACTTCGGCGATGTAGCCGAGGAACAGGGTGCCGACGCTGCTCTTGTAGTGTTGCGGGTCGCGGCTGCCGATCGCCAGCACCCCGTGCAGGCCCTGGTATTCCAGGGCAGCCACGGCGCTGGAGCCTACTTCCCGGCGCTGTTCTTCACCGAACAGGAAGGCCAGTTCGTGCTCGCGCAGGTTGCCGCTGACCGTCTTGCCGCCGCCCAGCAGGGCTCCGATGGCCTGCTGTGCTTCGGCGTTGCTGACCCAGCGCCCGACCGGCGCGACGTTTTCGCCGAACAGGATCAGGCTGACGAAGGGCACCTGGAATTCCTGGCGCAGGCTGTCTTCGACCGCCATCACCACTTCTTCCAGGTTGCCGGCGTCGAGCAGGTCGAGGATCAGCCGGCGGGTCTTGTCGAACAGCCGGTCGTTGTCGCGGGCTACATCCATCAGTTGCGACAGGCGGTGGCGCATCTCGATGTTGCGGTCGCGCAGCAGCTTGAGCTGGCGCTCCACCAGCGACACGCTGTCGCCACGCTGGTGGGGGATGCGCTGTTCGATCAGCAGCTCGTCGTGTTCGGCGAAGAAGGTGGGGTGGGCGCGCAGGTAGGCGACCACCGCTTCGGCATCGAGCTCAGCGGACTGCTGGGGTACAACCTGGGGCTGATCGGTCATGGCGGTTACTCGCTTAGAGACGAACCTGTCCTTCGTAGACGCGTACGGCCGGGCCAGTCATCACAACGGGCTTGCCGGGGCCGGCCCATTCGATGTGCAGGCGGCCACCGGGCAGGTCGAGGGACACCGGGGAGTCCATCCAGCCCTGGCTGATCGCTGCCACGGCGGCGGCGCAGGCGCCAGTGCCGCAGGCCTGGGTTTCGCCCGCGCCGCGTTCCCACACGCGCAGGTTGGCGCGGTGGCGGTCGATGACCTGGAGGAAGCCGGCATTCACCCGCTGCGGGAAGCGCGGGTGGTTCTCGATCTTCGGGCCCAGTTGGTGCACGGGGGCGGTACGCACGTCGTCGACACGCAGCACGGCATGCGGGTTACCCATGGACACGGCGGCAATCGAATGCACCTGGCCGTCGACTTCCAGTGGGTAGCTCAGCGCCTGCTCGTCGGCGACGAAGGGGATTTCGGCAGGGATGAAGCGCGGTGGCCCCATGTCGACACTGACCTGGCCGTCATTCTGCACGTCCAGTTCGATGATGCCGCTCTTGGTTTCCACGCGGATACGCTTTTTCGCGGTCAGGCGCTTGTCCAGCACGAAGCGGGCGAAGCAGCGCGCACCGTTGCCGCACTGCTCGACCTCGGAGCCGTCGGCGTTGAAGATGCGGTAGCGGAAGTCCACTTCCGGGTTGTTCGGTGCCTCGACGATCAGCAACTGGTCGAAGCCGATGCCGGTGTGGCGGTCACCCCATTGCTTGGCGTGCTTGGGCTGGATGTGCGCGTGCTGGCTGACCAGGTCGAGGACCATGAAGTCGTTGCCCAGCCCATGCATCTTGGTAAAACGCAGCAGCATGGGCTTACTCCGGCAGCAGGCTTTCGCCAGCGTACAATTCGGCGATGGTCTCGCGGCGGCGTACTTCGAAGGCCTGGTCACCGTCGACCAGGATTTCAGCGCAACGGCCACGGGTGTTGTAGTTGGAGCTCATGACAAAACCATAGGCGCCCGCGGACTGTACGGCCAGCAGGTCACCTTCGGCCAGGTTCAGCACGCGGTCCTTGCCGAGGAAGTCGCCAGTCTCGCAGATCGGGCCGACCAGGTCGTAGGCACGGCCTTCGCCTGTGCGTGGCTTGACCGCACTGACGCCCATCCAGGCCTGGTACAGGGCCGGGCGGATCAGGTCGTTCATCGCCGCATCGATGATGGCGAAGTCCTTGTGTTCGGTGTGCTTGAGGTATTCCACGCGGGTCAGCAGGACGCCGGCGTTGGCCACGATATAGCGGCCCGGTTCGAACACCAGTGCCAGGTCGCGGTCGCCAACGCGTTCGCGGATGGCCTTGATGTAGTCGCCCACCAGCGGCGGCTCCTCATCGCGGTAACGTACGCCGACACCGCCACCCAGGTCCAGATGGCGCAGGTGGATGCCGCACTCGGCCAGGCGGTCGACCAGCACCAGCAGGCGGTCGAGGGCATCGAGGAAAGGCTCGACGGTGGTCAGCTGCGAGCCGATGTGGCAGTCGACACCGACCACTTCCAGGTTCGGCAGCTGCGCGGCGCGCACGTAGATGGCCTCGGCATCGGCGATGGCGATGCCGAACTTGTTTTCTTTCAGGCCGGTGGAGATGTACGGGTGGGTGCCGGCGTCGACGTCCGGGTTGACCCGCAGCGAGACCGGGGCAACCTTGCCCATCTCGGCGGCCACCACTTGCAGGCGCTCCAGTTCATCGGTGGATTCGACGTTGAAGCAGTGCACGCCGACTTCCAGGGCACGGCGCATGTCGTCGCGGGTCTTGCCAACGCCGGAGAACACCACGCGGTCGGCACGGCCGCCAGCGGCCAGCACGCGCTCCAGCTCACCGCCAGAGACGATGTCGAAGCCTGCGCCCAGGCGCGCCAGCACGTTCAGTACGCCGAGGTTGGAGTTGGCCTTGACCGCAAAGCACACCAGGTGCTCGGTGCCTTGCAGGGCGTCGGCGTAGCTACGGTACTGGGCCTCGATGTGGGCACGCGAATAGACGTAGGTCGGGGTACCGTAGCGTTCGGCGATGGCCGACAGGCCCACGCCTTCCGCGAACAGCTCGCCGTCGCGGTAGTTGAAAGCGTTCATCTGGTTTCCTTACTGCGCTGGCGACTGCTCGGGCTCGGACTGCAGCTCGGGCTGCTGCGTCGGGGCCGGCTTGGCTTTTGGCTGGTACTGGTGCGACTTGTGGCTGGCCTTGCCGTCCTTGCCGTCTTCAGGCAGGTACAGCGGGCCTTTCTGACCGCAGGCCGAAACGAGGCAGGCAACAGCGACCAGCGCCGCGAGGGAGGAAATCAGGCGCTTCATGGGTGAAATCCTTAGAAATATGCAGTATTGCGACCGAGTATACCGAGCGACCGACGGCTTGCCTATGCAAGGGCCGGCCCGCCGGGCGGGCTATTCTTACCGCCTGCAAAGGCCCTTTCGCGGCTAAAGCCGCTCCCACAGGTACTGCACTGGCCTCGGGCCTTGCGTTACCCCTGTGGGAGCGGCTTTGGCCGCGAAGGGGCCTGTGAAGGTAGCGGCTAAACCTTTGCATTCGGCGGCAAGCGCCCGTATCTTGCCGGGCTTGCCTGTAACGCAGCCAATTTCGAGGTTCCTGCAATGAGTTTGAGTGAAGCGCGTTTCCATGATCTGGTCGACGCGACCCAACAGGCCCTGGAAGACCTGTTCGACGAGAGCGGCCTGGACCTGGACATGGAAAACTCCGGCGGCGTCCTCACCGTCAAGTTCGAGGGCGGCGCCCAACTGATCTTCAGCCGCCAGGAGCCGCTGCGTCAGCTGTGGCTGGCCGACCGCTCCGGCGGTTTCCACTTCGACTACGACGAAGACAGCGGCAAGTGGGTGTGCGAGAAGAGCGAGGAGCTGCTGGGCGAAATGCTCGAGCGCATCGTCTGGGAGCGGGCCGGCGAGAAGCTGGACTTCGACGAGATCTGACATGAGTAGCACCCAGACCCGGCCGCCCAAGCCGCTCTACAGCAATGTCAGCCCCGCCGTGCCGTCGCCCTGCATCAGCGTTTGCCGGCTGGACGAACAGCGGGTCTGCACAGGTTGCCACCGGCATGTCGAGCACATCCGCGAATGGCGCTCGGCCGATGACGAGCGGCGCCGGCAGATTTGCCGCGAGGCCCAGGCCCTGCGCGACCAGGCTAAGGCACACTGATCGCAAGGGCTTGAGTATTTACCCGGCTGTGGTAACGTCGGGTTCTGCGTCGGTGACGCCAAAGCCTTCACAAACCCCGCCCTTGGGCGGGGTTTTGCTTTATCTGCACGATGAAAACCGCCTGTTCAAAGGAGTCTGACTGGATCATGAGCACCAAGCCTTCCCTCATCCTCACCCGATTGGACGTACAACGTCTGGAGCGTCTGATCGACAGCCTCGACGAGAGTACGCCGGGTGTGCTCGCCTTGATGGGCGAGCTGGACCGCGCCGAGCAGGTGGTCGGTCACGAGGAAGTCCCGGCTGGCGTGGTGACCATGAACTCGCGCGTGCACTGCCGTGAGGAAGCCAGCGGCAAGGATTACCACTTGACCCTGGTGTACCCGAAGGATGCCGGACCGGAAGGCAAGGTCTCGATCCTGGCGCCGATTGGTTGCGCCTTGCTGGGGTTGTCGGTGGGCGAGCAGATCGACTGGCCGGCACCGGGGGGCAAGACCCTCAAGCTGAAGTTGCTGGAAGTGGAATACCAGCCAGAAGCCGCGGGCGATTTCGACCTGTAAGGGCCATGGGGGCCGCTTTGCGGCCCTTTCGCGACACAAGGCCGCTCCCACAATGTCCGCGTAGTCCCCATGAGTTGGGTTTGCACGAACGATGCAGGAGCGGCCTTGTGTCGCGAAAGGGGCGCAACGCGCCCCTGGCAATTCAAGCCTCTTGCGCCAAAACCTGCTCCAACCCCTCGTTCAAAGCCTGCTCCAGCTCCCGCTTGTAGCGCAGGTACACCTGCGTCGACCCCAACTGGTCATCCAGCAATTCGGACAAGTCCAGGTCGGTGATGTAGCAGCGGTACTGCCCTGCACCTCGTCGCTGGCCGATGATCTGCCGGGCCACCACCGCATACAGCTGCTCACCATGCTCCAGTTCGGAAAACTCCTGCTGGTCGCAATACAGCGTCACATGGGCCGCGCCGGCCACCCCGGCCTGGATGATCGCCTGCACCTCATAGTAAGGCTGGTCGCTACCTTCGACCGGGGCCAGGCGCGGCTCGATGCTGCGGGCCTTGCCTGGCCCGGACGGCAACAGTTGCGCGTAGAGGATGTCCAGCGAGGCCGGCCGCAGGTTATCCAGCGGAAGCCGGGCATCGCGGCGCATCACCACCGAGCGCAGAAAACGCTGCAGCGGCAACAGCAGGTGGGCTTCGTCGTGCAGGGGCAGGCGTTGTTGCCACAGGGCGTTGTATTCATCCAGCACATACAGTTCGGCCCAGCCACTCTGCAGGCGGTAGAACACCTGGATGCAGGCCGGCCGGCCCTGCTCCAGCACCAGGCGCAGGTCGTGGTCCTGCAAAGCGTTGGCATCCAGGTACAGCGGGCTGTAGGCAATACGCTCTTCGCCCAGGTGCTCCAGCAGCGCCTCATGTTCGGCCAGGGTGGTCAGGCCGACATGCCCGGGCAGCAGCTCCAGCACATGGGTGTGCTGGGCCACCTGCAGCAGGTAGCGGTGGTTCAGGCCCTGGTCCAGCAGCAGCTGCACGGTGTCGAAAATTTCCTCCACGCGTTGGCCGATGGCCTGGGCGCGGCTCTGGCAGAAGCAGCGCACCCGCACCCTCGGCCGGTGGCCGCGCAGCACGGGGCTGTTGAGGAAGTCGCGCAGGCAGCGCACCAGCGCGTGCTCGCCATCAAAGCGCTGGACCAATACCTCGTTCCAGCTGTTGAGGGTGACCTGGTCCAGGGTCAGTACCAGGTTCTCGCGCACGCCTGCATAGCTCAACGAGTCGGTGCGCTCGGTGGTCATCAGGATGTTCAGGTCGCGGTGGTGACGCAGCGGGTCGATGGCGACGTTGACCAGCAGCAGCACTTCGTCGGCAACGCTGGGTTGCAGCAGGCGCACCTCGCTGACGGTCGGCAAGGGCAGGGGGATGCTTTGCTGCAGGCAGCCGACCAGGTTGAACAGCTCGTATTCGCTGAGGTCGCTGACACCCGGGTGCAGCGCCAGGCGCGTGCTGCTGTCGATCACCCCGTTGCGATGGGCCCAGGTCAGCAGTTCGAGCAGCTCGCGGCAGCGCTTGAGCGGGCTGAAGTGGTCCACCTCATGGGGGCTCAGGTTGCCGGTGTACAGCCCCCAGTGGTGGCTGCCGGGCTCCTTGCGGTTGGGCGCCTGGACCAGGGTCAGGGTACCTTCGGCCAGGTCCGGGGCGATACCCGGGTTGATCACTTCGACCTTGCCGGCGCGGCGCTCGAAGGCCGCGTAAAGCCGCCTGCCCAGCACATTGAGATCGCGCTGGTCGGCGCGGCTGCTGGCGTTCTGGGTGCGGGCGAACTGGCTGAGGAAGCGGTAGCTGTGGTTCAGTTCGGCCACCAGTTCACGGCGTTCGACGGCAACTTGCTGCACTTTCCATTGGCTGCGGCTGTCCAGCAGGGCCAGCTGGCGCTCGTCCCAGCCCCACTCGTCAGCCAGGCGTTGCAACAGTCGGCGTTGCCAGCCATTGGCCCGGGCCGGGTCGCTGAGCTTCTTGTTCACCTTCAGGTACAGGCTGCGCCGCACCAGCTCCAGGCGCGCGAATTCGCCACGCTGCAGCAGGTAGCGCTCGATACGCCGGTACACCATCACGTAGGGGTCCAGCTCGTCGAGGTCAAGCTGGTTGGCGAACACAGCCTGCTTGTAGTCCAGGCTCAGGCAGCGTACGGAGGGGTGTTCGCTGGCGTAGGCCTCGGTCAGCAGCAACTTGAGCAGCGACTTGTAGGGTGAGTCGATACCTTTGAACAGTTGCCACAAGCCGGCGCCGACGAACTCGCCGGGCGGGATGTGGGCCAGGTTGCCGAGATCGAGGGCGTCCTGACTGCGGATGAAGCGCTTGGACAGCAGGGTCTGGGTGTAGGCGTGGTAATGGTGTTCCTGGTAGACCGGCACCAGCCACCACAGCGGCGTACGCCCGGCCAGCCAGATAGTGGTGCGATAGAACTCGTCCAGCAGCAGATAGTGCTGGGTGGTGCCGCAGTCGTCGGAGCCGAGCTGGCCTTCGCGTTGGCCCTGGGCGAAACCTTGCGTGTCGATCAGGAAGAAGTGCGCCTCGGCACCCAGGCTTTCCGCCCACGCCTCCAGCAGCTGGCATTTGCGCCGCAGTTCGTCCAGCAGCTCGTCGGCCAGGCCGGGTGCATGGCACACCCACAGGTCCATGTCGCTTTGCTCGGCCTGGGCCAGCGAGCCCAGGCTGCCCATCAGGAACAGGCCGTGGATCGGCCGAGGTGAATTGCCATGGCGGGCCTTGTAGGTGAACGAGCGGGCCAGGCGCTGGGCCTCGACTACCAGGTCGGTACTTGGCTCGTAGCCCGATACGCCAGCGGGGGTGCTGCCGGAGACATAGCCCGGCAGCAGAGGGTGGTTCACATGAAACAGCAGCGGCAGCAGCGTCAGCACCTGTTGCTGGCGCGTCGACAGGCCCTCCAGGGCCCGCTGCAGCCGGCCCTGGTTGAGCCGCAGGAAGCGCGCACGCAATGTCGCCAGGACCTTGCGGTCGATACCTTCGTCCAGGTCGGGGCGGATTTCGTGGGGGTGGTTCATTGCGCACTCGGGCAGGCCAGCGGAGCTGTGGCGAGTTTAGCCTGAGTGGCGCAGGTGGATAAGCGGCAATTGAAATATTGGCGCCATTTTTCCAGCGCGCGTGGGCTGCTCCAGCTTTCGCTGCGCTTGAGGCATGATGGCGGCCTAAAGCTGATTGCGAGGTTTTCCGATGCGTGTTTGGATCGATGCCGACGCCTGCCCCAAGGCGGCCAAGGATCTGATCGTCAAGTTCGCCCTCAAGCGCAAGTTCGAGGTGGTGATGGTGGCGGGCCAGGCTGTGGCCAAACCGGCGTTCGCGATCGTGCGCCTGATCGTGGTGCCCAGCGGCATGGACGCGGCCGACGATTACCTGGTGGAGCACGCCGTGCCCGGCGAGCTGGTGATCTGCAGTGACGTGCCGTTGGCCGACCGCCTGGTGAAAAAGGGCGTGGCGGCGCTGGACCCGCGCGGGCGCGAGTTCGACGAGCGCAACATGGGCGACCGCCTGGCTGCGCGCAACCTGTTCACCGAGCTGCGCGAGCAGGGCCAGGTGGGGGGAGGGCAGGCGCCTTATGGCGAGCGTGAGAAGCAGGCGTTTGCCAATGCGCTGGACCGGATCATTGCCCGGTTATCCAAACCCTGAAGCGACCCTGCTGGCGGGGTGGGTGCGACGTGTGGGAGCGGCCTTGTGTCGCGAAAGGGCCGCGAAGCGGCCCCAGGATTTCAGCATCGCCGCATAAATTGCCGGGGCCGCGCTGCGGCCCTTTCGCGACACAAGGCCGCTCCCACAGGGACCGCGTCAGATTCTGAATCTTGCACCCGTTACTCGTGGGTCAGCTCCAGCACCCGATCCACCAGCTTGTAGATCCCGCCAGCCGCTTCACTGATCGACTTGGCCTCCATGTATGCCGGGGTAGTCACCAGCTTGCGCTGGATGTCCTCGACAATATCGTGCACATCGCACTCTTCATGGGTGCCACCCATCTTCGTCACGGCCGCCGCAGTGCCGGCGTCGCTACCAATGGTGCAGACCACGCCTGGCCCGTAGATCTTCGCCGCCAGCGCCGGCGAGATGCAGATCAGGCCAACCGGCTTGCAGGCGTCGGCAAAGGCTTCGGCCAGGGCCAGCACATCCGGGTGGACGCTGCAGTTGGCGCCTTCCACGGCAAAGTTGGACAGGTTCTTCGCCGCCCCGAAACCGCCCGGCACGATCAGCGCATCGAAGTCTTCGGCCTTGGCTTCGCGGATGTCCTTGACCTCACCGCGGGCAATGCGCGCCGACTCCACCAGCACATTGCGCGACTCGGGCATTTCCTCGCCAGTCAGGTGGTTGATCACATGCATCTGCGCAATGTTCGGCGCGAAGCACTGCACCTGCGCACCACGCTGGTCGAGGCGCAGCAGGGTGATCACGCTTTCGTGGATTTCGGCGCCGTCATAAACGCCACAGCCGGAAAGAATCACCGCTACTTTTTTTGTCATGCTTTTTACTCCAGTGTCGAGGCGCTAAATGTCCTCTAGTTTGGCAGATGTAGCCATAGGGATTCCTGCGAGCGCGGCCTAATCTTGGCGGATAACGTCTGAGGTCGTACCCATGGACCTGATCCTGCTGGCCGTGCCGTTCTTCTTCGTGCTGATCGCCGTCGAGCTGGTGGCTGACCGCGTACGTGGCCAGCGCAACTTCACCCTGGCCGACTCGATCAACAGCCTCAGCACCGGCGCGCTGTCGACCAGTACCGGCTTGCTGACCAAAGGGGTAGGGCTGGTGACCTATGCCCTGGCGTTCGAGCACCTGGCGCTGCTGCGCCTGCCACCGCAGGCCTGGTGGGTGTGGCTGCTGGCCTTTGTCCTGTATGACTTCTGCTACTACTGGCTGCACCGTCTTGGCCACGAGCGCAACGTGCTGTGGGCTGCGCACTCGGTGCATCACCAGAGCGAGGAGTACAACCTCACCACGGCGCTGCGCCAGACCAGCAGCGGGTTCATCTTCTCGTGGCTGTTCTACCTGCCGCTGGCGTTGCTCGGTGTGCCACCGCTGGTGTTCATCACGGTGGCCTCGCTCAACCTGCTGTACCAGTTCTGGGTGCATACCCGGCACATTCCCAAGCTGGGCTGGCTCGAGTGGGTGTTGATCACGCCATCCAACCATCGCGTCCACCATGCGCAAAATCCTGCTTACTTGGATCGCAATTATGGCGGCGTGTTCATTCTCTGGGACCGTCTGTTCGGCACCTTCAAAGAGGAGGACCCCGCCGAACCGGTGGTGTTCGGGGTGACCACGCCGCTGGCCAGCTGGAACCCGTTGTGGGCCAACCTGCAGTTCTATGCCCAGCTCTGGCACGATGCCCGGCGCGCCGGCAGCCTGTGGGACAAGCTGCGTATCTGGTTCATGCCCACCGGCTGGCGCCCGGCCGATGTGGCCGCACGCTACCCACAGGCCAAGCAGGACCTGGCGTTGTTTCGCAAGTTCGAGGTGGCCCTGGGCCGCGCGCAGCAGGCCTATGTGGCGGCGCAATTCGTGGTTTACGTGGCGCTGGGCAGCTACCTGATGGATGTGGCCGAGCGCGTGCCAACCGCCGCACTGGTACTCGGCTGGGCGCTGATGGCGTTTGGTTTGTTCGTGCTGGGCGCGCTGCTGGAGAACCGGCCATGGGCCGTGCGCCTGGAGTGGGTACGGCTGTTGGCGAATGCGCCGGCGCTGTACCTGGCCGGCGCACTGGGCTTAGCGGTGGTCGTGCCGCTGGCCTGGTTCCTGCTCGTGGCTTACAGCCTGCTCAGCCTCTGGGGCCTGGGGCATGCCCGCCGCCTTGCGCTCCGCGCGCAACGTGCGGAAGCGCCGGCGCAGCCACAGCAGGCCGCCCAGCGCCAGCAGGCCGCCGAGCACCCATAGCTCGTAGCGCTTCACATTGCCCAGCAGGCCTTCGAGGATGGCGCCGAAGTGATACGCGGCCGCGCCCAGGGCCACTGCCCAGATGGCCGCGCCGATACCGTTCAGCAGCAGGTAGCGGCGTGGCGGGTAGCCAGACAGACCAATGGCCACCGGCATGACCGTGCGCAGGCCATAGACGAAGCGGAAACTCAGTACCCAGATGTCGGGGTGGCGACGGATGTGGTCCAGCGCCCGGTCACCCATCGCCTGCCAGCGTGGTTTGCGTGCCAGGATCCTGCGCCCGTGGCGACGGCCCATGAAGTACCACAGCTGGTCGCCGGCATAGCTGCCGAAAAACGCCACCAGGCACACCAGATTGATGTCCATGTAACCGCGGAACGCAAGGAACCCCGCAAGCACCAGAATGGTCTCGCCTTCGAAGAAGGTGCCTAGAAAAAGGGCGAAGTAGCCGAAATCCTGCAGGAATTGTTGAAGCATTTTCTGAGGTGCTGGCGAAATGAACGCGAAGCCTACCCCTTCGCGCGCGTTCGTGAAAGTGTCCAAATGTGTCTCGACATGAACAATTCCTGCTCGGAGAATGCCAGAAGCCATGCGCCATGGCTTGCCCTGGTGTGTAACACAGGCGTCATAATGGGCGCTTATCTTGCCGCTCAATTGATGATAGGGCGTTAACGTCCTCAGGAACGCCAGATGAATAATGAAGTGCTAACCCCTGTCGCGATCAAGGATGCTCAGGAAATCCCCGAAGAGATGGTGCAGACCCCGCCAGACCTGCCGCCGACGCCCGTGCCTGCGGCAGAACCGGTGGCAGAGCCTGCGGCTCCGGCGCCCGCACCGGCCCCGGCGATCATCGTCCCAGGCCTGGACGACAGCAGCCTGTACATTCATCGCGAGCTCTCGCAGCTGCAATTCAATATCCGTGTGCTGGAACAGGCGCTGGACGAGAACTATCCGCTGCTCGAACGCCTCAAGTTCCTGTTGATCTTCTCCAGCAACCTCGACGAGTTCTTCGAGATCCGTGTCGCCGGCCTGAAGAAGCAGATCAACTTCGCCCGTGAACAGGCCGGCGCCGATGGCCTGCAGCCGCACCAGGCACTGGCGCGCATCAGCGACCTGGTGCACAGCGAAGTAGAGCGCCAGTACGCAATCCTCAACGACGTGCTGCTGCCCGAGCTGGAAAAACACCATATCCGCTTCATCCGCCGCCGTTACTGGACACCCAAGCTCAAGACCTGGGTGCGCCGTTACTTCCGCGACGAAATCGCCCCGATCATCACCCCGATCGGCCTGGACCCGACCCACCCGTTCCCGCTGCTGGTGAACAAGAGCCTCAACTTTATCGTCGAGCTTGAAGGTGTCGACGCCTTTGGCCGCGATTCGGGCCTGGCGATCATCCCGGCCCCGCGCCTGCTGCCGCGGGTCATCCGCGTGCCGGAAGATGTGGGGGGGCCAGGCGCCAACTACGTGTTCCTGTCGTCGATGATCCACGCGCACGCCGACGACCTGTTCCAGGGCATGAAGGTGAAAGGCTGCTACCAGTTCCGCCTGACCCGTAACGCCGACCTGGCGCTGGACTCCGAAGAAGTCGACGACCTGGCCCGCGCCCTGCGAGGTGAGCTGTTCTCGCGCCGCTATGGTGACGCCGTGCGCCTGGAGGTGGCCGACACCTGCCCGAAACACCTGTCGGACTACCTGCTCAAGCAGTTCAGCCTCAGCGAAAGCGAGCTGTACCAGGTCAACGGCCCGGTCAACCTTACCCGCCTGTTCAGCATCACCGGCCTGGACAGCCATCCCGAGCTGCAGTACACCCCGTTCACCCCGGCGATCCCCAAGCTGCTGCAGAACGCCGACAACATCTTCAGCGTGATCGGCAAGCAGGACATCCTGCTGATGCACCCGTTCGAGTCCTTCACCCCGGTGATCGACCTGCTGCGCCAGGCCGCCAAGGACCCGCACGTGCTTGCCGTGCGCCAGACCCTGTACCGTTCCGGAGCCAACTCGGAAATCGTCGACGCGCTGGTGGACGCGGCGCGTAACGGCAAGGAGGTCACCGCGGTGATCGAGCTGCGGGCGCGCTTCGACGAAGAGTCCAACCTGCAGATGGCCAGCCGCCTGCAGGCTGCCGGTGCGGTGGTGATCTACGGTGTGGTCGGCTTCAAGACCCACGCCAAGATGATGCTGATCCTGCGTCGCGAGCAGGGCGAGATCGTGCGTTATGCGCACCTGGGCACCGGCAACTACCACGCCGGCAACGCCCGCCTGTACACCGACTACAGCCTGCTGACCTCCGACGACGCCCTCACCGAGGACGTCGGCAAGCTGTTCAGCCAGTTGATCGGTATGGGCAAGACCCTGCGCATGAAGAAACTGCTGCACGCGCCGTTCACCCTGAAGAAGGGCATGCTCGACATGATCGCGCGGGAAACCCAGTTCGCCCTCGAAGGCAAGCCGGCGCATATCATTGCCAAGTTCAACTCGCTGACCGACGCCAAGGTCATCAAGGCGCTGTACAAGGCCAGCCAGTCGGGCGTGAAGATCGACCTGGTGGTGCGTGGCATGTGCTGCCTGCGCCCAGGCATTCCGGGGGTTTCCCACAACATCCAGGTGCGCTCGATCATCGGCCGCTTCCTCGAACACACCCGGGTGTTCTACTTCCTCAATGGCGGCGAAGAGCAGATCTACCTGTCCAGTGCCGACTGGATGGAACGCAACCTCGACAAGCGCGTCGAGACCTGCTTCCCGGTGGAAGGCAAGAAGCTGTTGCTGCGGGTGAAGAAGGAACTGGAAGGCTACCTGACCGACAACACCCACGCCTGGACCCTGCAGCCGGACGGGCGCTACGTGCGCAGCACGCCGACCGGCAACCAGAACCCGCGCAGTGCCCAGGCGACCCTGCTGGAGCGCCTGAGCAACCCGGTCCTCAACGTACGCTGAGGACGAAGCCGACCCGGGCCAGCCACTCTGCCTCGTTGGCGAAGTCGGCCTGGGTCAGCTGGTTCTGTTCCAGCCAGCCCTCCGGGAAGGCCACATCGAGGCTGCTGTCGGCAGCCTTGAGCTCGACCTTCGGCATCTGCTGGTTGCCACGGATGTGGTGGAACAGGATGGCGAAGCGCAGCAGCACGCACAGGCGCAGCAGCTTGACCCCTTCCTCACCCAGCTCGGCGATCTTGTCCTTGGGGATGTTGCGGCGGTGGCCGCGCACCAGCAAGGCCATCATCTGCTGGTCCTCGCGGGAGAAGCCCGACAGGTCGGAGTGCTCGATCAGGTAGGCGCCGTGCTTGTGGTAGTGGTAGTGGGCGATATCCAGGCCGATTTCGTGCACTTTCGCTGCCCAGCCGAGTAGATCGCGCCAGTTCCCGTCTTTCAGGTCCCACGCGTCGGCCACCTGGTCGAAGGCGTGCAAGGCCTTGCGCTCGACGCGCGCGGCCTGGCCCTGGTCCACGTGGTAGCGTTCCATCAGCGAGTTCAGGGTGCGTTCGCGCACGTCTTCGTGGTGGTGGCGGCCCAGCAGGTCGAACAGCACGCCTTCGCGCAGGGCACCGTCGCAGTGGTCCATGCGTTGCAGTTCCAGGGCATCGAAGATCGCTTCGAGAATCGCCAGGCCCGCCGGGAAGATGGTGCGGCGGTCCGGCTTGACGCCTTCGAAGTCGATCTTGTCGACCTCGCCCAGCTTGAACAGTTTGCGCTTGACCCAGGCCAGCCCCTCGGCGTTGACCTCGCCATTGCCCAGGCCGCCAGCCTTGATGGCGGCGCCGATGGCGCGAATGGTGCCGGACGAGCCGATGGCCTCGTCCCAGGTCAGACGGTGCAGGGCATTCTCGATGCTCATCAGTTCCAGGCGCGCAGCAGTGTAGGCCTGGGCGTAGCGGGCCGGGGTGATCTTGCCGTCGCGGAAGTAGCGCTGGGTGAAGCTGACGCAGCCCATCTGCAGGCTTTCGCGCAGCAGCGGCTCGAAGCGCTGGCCGATGATGAACTCGGTACTGCCGCCGCCGATGTCGGCCACCAGGCGTTTGCCCGGGGTGTCGGCCAGGGTGTGCGACACGCCCAGGTAGATCAGGCGCGCTTCTTCACGGCCGGAGATCACCTCGATCGGGTGGCCGAGGATGGCTTCGGCGCGCTGGATGAATTCGTTGCGGTTGCGCGCTTCGCGCAAGGCGTTGGTGCCGACGATGCGTACCGAGCCTGCCGGCATGCCGTTGATCAGCTGGGAAAAGCGCTTGAGGCAGTCCAGGCCTCGTTCCATGGCTTCTTCGCTGAGCATGCGCTCTTCGTCGATGCCGGCGGCCAACTGAACCTTCTCGCCGAGCCGCTCGAGAATGCGGATTTCGGTATGGTGGGCCTTGGCCACGACCATGTGAAAGCTGTTGGAGCCAAGGTCGATGGCGGCGATCAGGGACAGGTTCTTCGCGATGGTATGCGGCATGATCTGGTTTTTCTCGGTCGTTAACCCGGCAATCGTGCCACGATAGCAGGCTATCGCCAACGCGTGACACTCAGCCGTTGTGCTGGCCTTGATGCAAGGCAATGTGCCATTCGATGCTATGACACTCGTATGACGGTTTCGATTCGCGGCGTCTTGCACAACTATAGTTACACTCAATCGTCCGCGACTTCCTGTAGGAGACGGGTGCGGCTATGATGGGCAACGTTTTTTATTGCTTACGACCTTGGAGATTTCCATGAGCGACAAAATCAAACACGTCACCGACGCCAGCTTCGAAGCCGACGTACTGCAGGCTCAAGGCCCGGTGCTGGTCGACTACTGGGCTGAATGGTGCGGCCCATGCAAGATGATCGCTCCGGTTCTGGACGACATCGCTGCTACCTACGAGGGCAAACTGACCGTCGCCAAGCTGAACATCGACGAGAACCAGGAAACCCCGGCCAAGCACGGTGTGCGTGGTATCCCGACGCTGATGCTGTTCAAGAACGGCAACGTCGAAGCCACCAAGGTCGGCGCCCTGTCCAAATCGCAGCTGGCCGCGTTCCTCGACGCCCACCTGTGATGTGAAAAAGCCCCGCAGATGCGGGGCTTTTCTTTGTCCGAAGGGCCTGTGGGAGCGGGTTTACCCGCGAATTCGATGCCGAACCCGCTGCCGCCTTCTCGGGTAAACCCGCTCCCACATGGCACGATTTACCCGGTCAAAACCACTAGACGTCGAAAAAAGCAAGTGTTACATTCGGCCTCGCACTGCTTTTCCAGTGCCCTCTACACGCCGTCGCCGAAGCATCCCTAATTCGAATCAGTACGCGATCCTGTCGCCATCTAGCGGCGCGGCCTCATTAAGCCAGAAGCTTAATTCTCCCTTCTTACATGATTACGTCATTCCCCTTATGAACCTGACTGAACTCAAGCAAAAGCCGATTACCGATCTTTTGGAAATGGCCGAACAGATGGGCATCGAAAACATGGCCCGTTCGCGCAAACAGGACGTGATTTTCGCCCTGCTGAAGAAGCACGCGAAAAGCGGCGAAGAGATCTCGGGTGACGGCGTGCTGGAGATTCTCCAGGATGGTTTCGGTTTCCTGCGTTCGGCTGATGCGTCCTACCTGGCCGGCCCTGACGATATCTACGTCTCGCCCAGCCAGATCCGCCGTTTCAACCTGCGTACCGGCGACACCATCGTCGGCAAGATCCGCCCGCCGAAGGAAGGGGAGCGTTACTTCGCCCTGCTGAAGGTCGACACCATCAACTTCGACCGCCCGGAAAACGCGAAGAACAAGATCCTGTTCGAAAACCTGACGCCACTGTTCCCGAACAAGCGCCTGAAGATGGAAGCCGGTAACGGTTCCACCGAAGACCTGACCGGCCGCGTCATCGACCTGTGCGCCCCGATCGGCAAAGGCCAGCGTGGCCTGATCGTTGCCCCGCCGAAAGCGGGCAAGACGATCATGCTGCAGAACATCGCGGCCAACATCACCCGCAACAACCCCGAGTGCCACCTGATCGTCCTGCTGATCGACGAGCGCCCGGAAGAAGTGACCGAAATGCAGCGCACCGTGCGCGGCGAAGTGGTCGCCTCTACCTTCGACGAGCCGCCAACCCGCCACGTGCAGGTTGCCGAGATGGTGATCGAGAAAGCCAAGCGCCTGGTCGAGCACAAGAAGGACGTGGTCATCCTGCTGGACTCCATCACCCGTCTGGCGCGGGCTTACAACACCGTGATCCCGAGCTCCGGCAAGGTACTGACCGGTGGTGTCGATGCCCATGCCCTGGAGAAGCCGAAGCGCTTCTTCGGTGCTGCGCGTAACATCGAGGAAGGCGGTTCGCTGACCATCATCGCCACCGCGCTGGTCGAAACCGGCTCGAAGATGGACGAAGTGATCTACGAAGAGTTCAAGGGCACCGGCAACATGGAGCTGCCGCTGGACCGCCGCATCGCCGAGAAGCGTGTGTTCCCGGCCATCAACATCAACCGTTCCGGTACCCGCCGCGAAGAGCTGCTGACCGCCGACGACGAACTGCAGCGCATGTGGATCCTGCGCAAGCTGCTGCACCCGATGGACGAAATCGCCGCCATCGAGTTCCTGGTCGACAAGCTCAAGCAGACCAAGACCAACGACGAGTTCTTCCTGTCGATGAAGCGCAAGTAAGCGTTTCAGGCCAGGCAGTAATTGGGGCCGCTTTGCGGCCCTTCGCGGGCACGCCCGCTCCCACAGGTTCAGTGAGATCCTTGTGGGAGCGGGCGTGCCCGCGAAGGGGCGCGAAGCGGCCCCAATGCATTTTTGCCCCCAAACAAAGCCCGAACGGCGCTACACTCTGCACCCCCGACCGATACGGCCAACATGAGGCTTCTGCATGCAGTATCGCGACTTGCGCGACTTCATCCGTGGCCTGGAACAGCGCGGCGAACTCAAGCGCATCCAGGTTCCGATCTCCCCCGTCCTGGAAATGACCGAGGTCTGCGACCGCACCCTGCGTGCCAAGGGCCCTGCATTGCTGTTCGAAAAGCCGACCGGCTTCGACATCCCGGTGCTGGGCAACCTGTTCGGCACCCCGGAGCGCGTGGCCATGGGCATGGGCGCCGAGTCGGTCGATGAACTGCGGGAAATCGGCAAGCTGCTGGCCTTCCTCAAGGAACCCGAGCCCCCGAAGGGCTTGAAGGATGCCTGGTCCAAGCTGCCGATCTTCAAGAAAGTCGTGTCGATGGCGCCGAAAGTGGTCAAGGACGCAGTGTGTCAGGAAGTGGTGGTCGAGGGGGACGATGTCGACCTCGGCGCACTGCCGATCCAGCACTGCTGGCCGGGCGACGTGGCGCCGCTGATCACCTGGGGCCTCACCGTCACCCGCGGCCCGAACAAGGACCGCCAGAACCTGGGCATCTACCGCCAGCAGGTGATCGGCCGCAACAAGGTCATCATGCGCTGGCTCAGCCACCGTGGCGGTGCCCTGGACTACCGCGAGTGGTGCGAGAAGAACCCTGGCCAGCCGTTCCCGGTCGCCGTGGCCCTGGGCGCTGACCCGGCCACCATCCTCGGCGCCGTGACCCCGGTGCCGGACACCCTCTCCGAGTACGCCTTCGCCGGCCTGCTGCGCGGCAACCGCACCGAGCTGGTCAAGTGCCGGGGCAGCAACCTGCAGGTACCGGCCACCGCCGAAATCATCCTGGAAGGCGTGATCCACCCGGGCGAAATGGCCCCGGAAGGCCCGTACGGCGACCACACCGGCTACTACAACGAAGTGGACAGCTTCCCGGTGTTCACCGTCGAGCGCATCACCCACCGGCAGAAACCGATCTACCACAGCACCTACACCGGCCGCCCGCCAGATGAGCCGGCAATCCTCGGCGTGGCGCTGAACGAGGTGTTCGTGCCGATCCTGCAGAAGCAGTTCCCGGAAATCGTCGACTTCTACCTGCCGCCGGAAGGCTGCTCCTACCGCATGGCGGTGGTGACCATGAAGAAGCAGTACCCGGGCCACGCCAAGCGCGTGATGTTGGGTGTGTGGTCGTTCCTGCGACAGTTCATGTACACCAAGTTCGTTATTGTCACCGATGACGATATCAATGCCCGCGACTGGAACGATGTGATCTGGGCCATCACCACGCGCATGGACCCCAAGCGTGATACGGTGATGATCGACAACACCCCGATCGACTACCTGGACTTCGCGTCGCCGGTATCCGGGCTGGGGTCGAAGATGGGGCTGGACGCCACGCACAAGTGGCCGGGCGAGACTACACGCGAATGGGGACGGGTCATCGTCAAGGACGAAGCCGTCACCCGCCGTATCGATGAGCTGTGGGATCAGTTGGGAATAGATTGATGCAGGTAACGTTGCAGCCGTCCGGGGCGGTGCTGGCGCTCGAACCCGGGGAACGGATCCTGGATGGAGCGCGGCGGCTGGGCTATGACTGCCCGAACAGCTGCCGCAATGGCAATTGCCATGTCTGCGCCGCGCTGTTGGTCGAAGGCCGGGTACGCCAGGACGGCGAAGTCCGTGACCATGGCGAACTGTTCACCTGCATTGCCGAACCGCTGGAGGACTGCGTGTTGCTCTGGGATGGTGTGCTCGCCCTGGGCGAGCTGCCGGTGCGCAAACTGGCGTGCAGTGTCAGTGAGTGCGTCGAGGTCGGTGGCGACGTCTGGCGTGTGCGTTTGCGCGCGCCAGCCGGCAAACCGCTGCGTTATCACGCCGGGCAATACCTGATGATCGAGCGTGACGGCGGCAAGCAGGCGGCCTTCTCGCTGGCTTCTGCGCCGCATACCGGGCGTGAGCTGGAGCTGCATGTGCTGGCGCGCGAGCCCAGTGCGCTGCAACTGATCGAGCAGCTCAAGCGCGACGGCCTGGCACGCATCGAAATGCCGTTCGGCGACACCCACCTGGCCGAGTTGCCCGACGGGCCGCTGGTGCTGATCGCTGCCGGCACGGGCATGGGCCAGATGCACAGCCTGGTCGAGCATTGCCGGGCCCAGGGCTTCAAGCACCCGGTACACCTGTACTGGGGCGTGCGCCGGCCCGAGGACTTCTACCAGATCGAGCACTGGGAAGAATGGCAGCGCCTGCCCAACCTGTTCCTGCATCAGGTGGTCAGCGACCTGTGCGGCTGGGAAGGCCGATGCGGCATGCTGCATGAGGCGGTCTGCGAGGATATTGCCGACCTCAACAGCGTGCATGTATATGCCAGCGGCTCGCCGAACATGATCTATGCCACTCTCGACGCGTTGGTCGAAGCCGGTATGGATGCGCATCGCATGCGCGCCGATGTGTTTGCCTACGCACCCCGTGGCTAATAACCGAAGTTTGAAAGTATGGGTATAAGGCGGTAATTGTTACCGCCTTGGCTAATAACTTTCACCGTTTTTGAAACAGTACTTTCCGGTCGTCGGCAGCGCGGATGAAACGCTGGCGTGAGGGCTTGAGTATTCCTGCCTTTCTGTCCTATGGTTACTGCAAGCGCCCTTGGTAAATAGGCCTTGGGCCGCATCGTAATCGAATCTCGCTACATCCGTAGTTCACAGGGATAATGGCGGCAGCTTATGTCGGCACTTGAAAGTATGTCCTGGGAAGTTTCATATCCTCCGACACTCGACTTCGGTCAGCAACATACTCGCGAACAGTTGTTCAATTCCATGAAGACAACCATGTCTCGCCATCAGGGTGGGCCGGTGTGGCTGTTCGCCTATGGTTCGTTGATCTGGCGGCCGGAGTGCAACTCCGTGGAGCGCCAACGCGCGCGGGTACATGGTTACCACCGTGGCTTGTACCTGTGGTCGCACGAACACCGCGGCACCCCGGAAACTCCCGGCCTGGTGTTCGGCCTGGACCGTGGTGGCTCCTGCAGTGGTTTTGCCTACCGGCTGGATGAAAGCAGCCTGGACGAGTCGCTGATGGCCCTGTGGCAGCGCGAGATGCCGTACCCGGCGTACCGGCCGCACTGGCTCAGTTGCCGGTTGGGCGATGGCAGCAAGGTGCAGGCCCTGGGCTTCGTGCTGGAGCGGCATTTGCCGTGCTATGCCGGGAACCTGCCGGACACCTTGCTCAGCCAGATCCTGGCCAGTGCCAAGGGGCGCTATGGCACCACGCGCGATTATGTCGAGCAGACCTTGAATGCCCTGCGCAGCCACCAGATGCCCGACCGCAACCTGGAGGCGCGGTTCAGGCGCTGCCATAACCTGCGGGAGGTTTGATTACCTGTGCCGGCCTCTTCGCGGGTGAACCCGCTCCCACAGGTACTGCACATTCCTTGAGGGCGGTGCGGTCCCTGTGGGAGCGGGTTCACCCGCGAAAAGGCCGGAACTGTCTTACCTGGCCAGCACGACCAACTTACCCACAGCCTGCCGCTGCCCCAACTTTTCAATGGCAGCCCCCGCCTCAGCCAGTGGATAAGTCTGCGACACCAGCGGCTTCAACTTGCCTTCGGCATGCCAGGCAAACAGCTGCCGGAAGTTGGCCGCATTGTCCTCCGGCTGACGCTGGGCAAACGCCCCCCAGAATACCCCGAGCACCGCCGCGCCCTTGAGCAACACCAGGTTGGCCGCCAGCTGCGGGATAGTCCCGCTGGCAAAGCCCACCACCAGCAACCGGCCATTCCAGGCCAGCC